>JABWBD010000065.1 GCA_013360685.1 Pirellulales bacterium | reverse complement strand
CTTTCGGACCGCCATCCGCCGGCACAGGGACCGGACTTCTCGCGTGATTGTTGGGCTGCTTGTACGATGCGGCCGACGAACTTGTTGCCCGGATCCGCGCCGCGGCGCGCCAATCGGATCTCGAGGAGTTGGGGCGGCTTGCTCATCGGCCCAAAGGCACCGTCGTCTACCTCGGCGCACCAACGGCTACCGCAGCGGCGCATCAGGTCGAGCAGCTCGGCAAGTCGGGCGATCTGGCGGGCGCTGCCGAGGCGATTGACGCATTGGAGCGACACTTGAAGGACCTGAAAGAAGCCCTGAACAGCCACCGCGCTGCCGGCCATGCTGACCACGACGCGGCAGCGAGCTGACGCGGACCGGCCGGCGGGGCCGAAGTCGTAAGACCCTACGGTGTCGCCGGGGTTTCAGGACCCGGTGTCGAGCTGCCGACGGGATCCAGCGAGATCAAGCGGTCGTTTGGGCCCTTGGGCTCCAAAGGCGGGACAAAGGTCGGGGGTGTCGCACTGGGTTGGAGTGCCTTCTGGGGAGGTGCTGCAATGCATCCGCCCAGGCATGTCAAGACCAGCCCTGCAATGAGCAACCGTAAGAAGACCACCTGGCCCGCTCCCTTCACTCGGACTCGCCTTAGAGGCCTATCGCCGCAGCCGTCGCGGCCGTTTGCGCTGCAGCACCAACGACTTCGGCCCCCTGACCGTGATGTGAGCTCTCAATGCTTTGAACCGTTCCGTCGGGGTTGTACACGATCTTGAAACTGGAATCCCCGAACATCCTCTGCAGCTCTCGGAGCGATCCCGGGTCGATGAAGCCTCTCTTGGGCATCATGGCCTGATGCTGCGTCGTGTAGGTGTCGTTGACGTTTCCGTCTCTCGCCCACGTTGCATTAAACGTAGTCGGTTCGTAGGTGGTAAGCGGGAGCCCGGGTGATTTCTCGGGCTCCTTACAGCCGGTAAACGAGAGAAGTTGAATCGCAAGAGCTGTCATCGCCAGCGCGCGCATGGTCGTCAACCCTCGCCCATTTTCAGGAAAGGGGCCCCTTGTAGCAGTTCCTCCAACCCTCGTCAATGCCAATTTCATTGCCACTCAAGGTGGCAGAATGGCAAAATGGGCGAAGAATCACGCCAGCCATCGCACCACGTCTTTGGCCCAATATGTGATCAGGATATCCGCCCCGGCGCGGCGGATCGCCGTCAGGGATTCCAATGCGACCGCCTTTTCATCGAGCCATCCCTGCCGGGCAGCGGCTTTCAACATGCTGAACTCTCCCGAGACGTTGTACGCCGCCAGCGGCACGCCGGGGAATTGCTGCCGGATCCGGCAGAGGATGTCCAGGTAGGGCAGCGCGGGCTTGACCATCACAATATCGGCGCCTTCGGCCAGGTCCAACTCGACCTCGCGGATCGCCTGGCCGGCGGCGGAAGCGGGATCCATCTGGTAACTGCGGCGGTCGCCGAATTGCGGCGCGCTTTCGGCTGCCTCGCGGAAGGGGCCATAGAAAGCGCTGGCGTACTTGGCCGCATAACTCATGATCGGCACGTGAAGAAAACCGGCGGAATCCAGGCCCCGGCGGATCGCCCCGACCATGCCGTCCATCATGCCGCTGGGAGCGACCACGTCGGCCCCTGCCTTGGCATGTGTGGCGGCCTGGCGAGCAAGCATCTCGAGCGTGGCGTCGTTGTCGACGTCGACCCTGCCCGATCGGTCCGCAAGCGCACCGCAATGACCGTGATCGGTGTACTCGCAAAAACAAACGTCGGTGACCACCAAAAGGTCGGGCGCGGTATCCTTGGCCACGCGCACGGCCTGGGGAATGATCCCATTCTCGCTGGTGGCATCGCTGCCGAGCGGGTCTTTTTCGGCCGGGATGCCGAAGAGGAGCACGCCGCCCAGGCCGAGGTCCGCCGCTTGGCGGATCTCGTCGGGCAACAGGTCGAGCGAGAGCTGAAAATTCCCCGGCATCGACGAGATCTCCTGGCGGACGCCCCGGCCGGTGCGGACGAAGAGCGGCAGAATCATCTGCGACGGCGACAGGTTCGTCTCGCGCACCAGTCGCCGGACCGCGGGATGGTAGCGAAGGCGTCGCAGGCGAGTCGTGGGAAACGAGGAACTCATGGCATGACCTCAAGGAATGCGAAGGGACAAGGCCAGTCTCCAGTCATAGATACCAAATACGAAATCCAAAACAAATCCCAATGACCAAGCACGAATGACCAAAACCGGGAGTTTCGTGTTTCATGAATTTGGGTTTGTTTCGGACTTGGTGCTTTGGACTTGGTTTTTTTCTCTGCCGGTTCACGGTGTATCGCTTTTTCCATCCCGCGCCAGCGCCTCTCGGGCGCGGCGGACGGCCTCGGCGGCCCACGGCTTCTGGTCGTAGAGTTCGACGACCGCCAGGAACATCGCGCGGGCCCGCTTAGGGTCGCTCTTGCGGAGTTGCTCGGCGCGGTCCAACCGGTCCTCGATCATGGCGAGGTGATCGCTGCTGGTCTGTTGGACCAGTCCCTCCAGTTGCGAAAGCCGGCGGCGGGCCAATTCGAGGCACTTGCCGGTCGGCCCCGAAATATCCGTGCGGTGATTGTAGAGATCCACCAGCGCGCGGAGCTTCACCAGACCCTGGGCCGGGTCGATCCGTGCATAGTTGACCGCCTCCTGGTACGCCTGTTCGATCGGCAGAAGGGGCTCAGGGCCGCCGATGCCCTTGGACCGCCGCTCAAAGGCCCGTTCCATGCGGTACAACTCGATTTCCTGGTTGTACTTCCGCAGCGTGACCGATCGCGGATCGCTGGAAAATCGCGTCAGAAACTCCTGGATGTCGCCGTCGGCTTCCAGCAGGGAGTCGGTGGACTTGTCCGCAGTTTTCGCGCGGATTGCCTCATAGAGATTGTCGGCCGAGGGAGGGCGGAGCAGGTACCAGACCGTCAAGCCCACTGCCACCAGGCTGACGGCGAGGATCCACGTGTGGAGCGAAATCAGTGCGGGGACCGGCTCGGTCTCGAAACGGTCGAGATCCTCCTCAGCGACCGCCACGAACCGGTCGCTCGGCTTTTGCTCGGGGGCGGGCGGCGAGTCCGGCTCGGGCGGCGAGGTAATGGGCCGCGGCGCCACTTCATACGCCTGGAAGGCCGCCGTCGCGCGGGTCTCGGGCAGTGGGCTTGCTCCGCCGACGGGGTGGAGCGACAGATGGTGCGCCTCGGTAACCCCAGGTTCGCTTGCTTCGCCCGTGATGCGAGTCACCAACGACTCATCGACGGCCGGACGGCCGGAGCCGGCGGTCGAAGGGGCCAGGTCGAAGCCTGTTTCCGCGCCGGTGTCGTCCTCGAGGCGCCCGAGGCGGGTCTCCGGCGACAGCGACAGGGCGTGCAGCATGGCCTCGAAACGGCGGCAGAGCAACATGGCGTTGGGCGGCCGTTTCTCGGGATCCTTCTCGAGCAATTGGGCGATGATGGCTTCCAGTTCATTCGGCACCCCGGCGGCATGACGCGACACGCGATCGGGAACCGCCGTCCGCTGCAATTCGAGCATCTCGTGAATCGAACGGGCTTTGAACGGCGGGCGCCCCGCCAAGAGCGCGAAGAGCACACCGCCGAGACTATAGAGATCGGACCGCGGGCCGATCGGCCTGGCGTCGGCCTGTTCCGGGGCCATGTATTCGACCGTCCCCAGCACATTGCCTGCCGCCGTCAACCGCGTGTTGCCAAACAGCCGGGCGATCCCGAAATCGGAGAGTTTGACCCGGCCGGTCCGTTCCAGGAGGAGGTTCGCCGGTTTGAGGTCGCGGTGGATGATGCCCCGATCGTGGGCGTGGCGGAGCGCCCGGCACATCTCGATGCCGATGACCGTTACCTCGCGCCAGTTGAAGCGGCGGCCCAGCTTGATCTCCTCTTCCAGGCTCGGGCCGTCGATCAGTTCCATGGCATAGTAAAGCTGCCCGTCCTGCTCCCCGAACCCGAAGAGGCGGACGATGTTGGGGTGGCGAAGCTTTCGGAGGGTCTCGATTTCGGTCTCAAATCGCTGCCGGAAGTCCTCTTCCTGCGCAAGCCCCGGAGCAAGGCTCTTGATGGCCGCCGGTTCGTTCGTTTCGACGTTGACCCCCTCGTATACCGTACCCATGCCGCCACGGCCGAGTGTACGAGTGATCCGGTAAGGTCCGAGCTGTTCCAGCTTCATGACTGCCACTTCAGAGGCAAGTTGTCCGTCGTTCATCCTACTCGGCGACTCGTGGCGATGCCAGTGCGTGCGTAGGAGACACGTAGGAAGGGTGGTCGGATGGGGGGAGAACCGAATAATGGAATGATGGGGTGTTGGAATGGTAGAACGATGGGGTACACTGGACGCTCATTCGATCGCTCCAGTAGCGCAGCACCCCATCATCCCATCACACCCCAGTACCCAACTACCCCGTCATCTCAGTACCCCATCATTCCACCGTTGCTGCCGGAGCGCTTTCGTGTCGCCCAGCGGGCTCCTAAACCTGAACAAACCGGTCGGCATCACGTCGCGGCGCGCGGTCGATTACGTGCAGCGGTTGGACCGCCGCACGAAAGTCGGGCATGCGGGCACGCTTGATCCGCTGGCCTCAGGCGTCTTGGTCCTTTGTGTCGGAGCGGCGACGCGGCTGATCGAGTGCGTGCAGCGGATGCCCAAGCAATATTCGGCCTGCTTCCTGCTGGGCCGGCAAAGCCCCACGGAAGACATGGAGGGCGAAGTGGTCGAACTCGCCGGTCCACCGGTCCCGACGATCCAGCAGATCCAAGCCGCCGCCACCGCGCTGACCGGCGAGATCCTGCAGCGCCCGCCGGCCTACTCGGCCCTGAAGCTGAAGGGCCGCCGCGCCTGTGATCTGGCACGCCAGGGACGCGAAGTGGAATTGGAGGCGCGGAAGGTGGTGATCCACCGGATCGACGTCGCCGGGTACGATTACCCGGAACTTCGGCTCGACATCCGCTGCGGCTCGGGCACCTATGTCCGGTCGCTCGGGCGAGACCTGGCGGAGTCGCTGGGGACCGCGGCGGTCATGTCGGCGCTGGTGCGAACGGCAATCGGATGTTTCCGAATCGAAGATGCCTTGGATCCCGCATCGCTTACCGCGACGGATTGGGCGGGGCACTTGTTGCCGTCGCGCCTTGCCGTCGAAGACATGCCGCAGTTGACGCTCGACGCCGACGAGGTGCGGAGGGTCCTTTCCGGGCGGCCGATTCCCGCCAGGTCAGTCTCTCGCGACGCCCCGGAGATCGCCGCCTTGGACGCCTCGGGCCAACTGGTTGCCCTGCTGGTCCGGCGCGTCCCGGATCTGCTCGGGCCGGTGCGTGTTTTCGGGGCCGGGGACGTGATGAATCCCAATGCAGGATAGGCGGTAGCCTCGATGGAAGAAACGGACAGGATCTGACCAAGAACTCCAGTATTGTCCAATGAAAACCATCCTGAAATCCCTGAGTTTTGTCGTCGCCCGGCTCCGGCAGAACGCAGGAAATCAGCGCAAGCCCCCATCCCGGCTACCCGATCAGGGGGCCATACCCGTTGGAAAACTCGAACGCGTTTCGCTTCCATCGCCCAAGCAGTGATCCTGTCATGAAGAGCCTGGTTCTACCACTCGGTCCGTTTCTTTCACTACTGAGCGCCGCCCTTGCGCTCGGGCCCGATGTGCGTGACTGGCGCGAGGTCGCGCGCGAGGAAACACTGCGCATCGAGCCCGATGGCATCCGCCGCGTCGGGTTTACCCTGCCGGAGGCGGCGCTGGGGCGGCGCGTGGTGGTCGCCTTTGAGGCCCGGTCCGATCACCCGAAGGCGGCCGGCTACAATCCGGCGCTGGCGCTGGAGGTCAATGGCGAAGTAATGGGTCTGCAACTCGGGGGCAAACCTCGCCTGCTGAACCGTCCGATGGGGTGGCATTACGGGAAGACTCGGACGGGCCTGCAGCCGGGGGGCATTGAGGGCAGGCTCAGTTTGATCTCCAACCAGGGTTCGGCGCGCTGGACGCTGGCCTATGCTCCTTCGCATGAGGCGTTGATGGCCTCGGCCGATTATGCACCGTCGGACGGGACCGATGTGACGCGTTTCGTCATTGAGATCACCGACAAGGTGAACGCGGCCGGCTTCAACTATCTCCACGTGAAAAACGAGGGCGAGACTGTGGCACTGGTTTGCACGGACCTGCGTGTGCTGCTCGATTCCGCTCCGGCGCCTGCCGGCGGTCATGATGAAGCGCGGCTCCATGCGATCCAGCGGCGGCTGGCGGAGCAGTATTTGGACCGCCCGGCGTTGAAGCGCAAGCCGTCTGCGGGACGTGAGTGGATCCATGACATGGACCTGGTGGACAATAATTACAGCGGCTCCTCGTCGTTCGGCGAGATCGAGTCGATCGAGGACGCACGGCCTATCGTCAAAGGGATCCGGGACAACGGCGCCACGGCGATCATCGTGTCCGGACTGCATTTTCGCTACAGCTACACCGATCTCTGGGAGCGTCGCATTCTCCCCTACATGCGGCTGCTCACGCAGGCCGCGCACGAGGCGGGCTTGAAGGTGATCGATCACTACGATGTGCCCATCGTCTTCTCCGGCGGTTACCCATTCCTGTTGCAGGACGGTCGTCTGGACTGGACGCAGCGGCATCTGCGCTACGGCACACCTACGTTCTGGTTCTGCGTGAACAATCCGGAGTTCCGCCGGCATTTCTTCGACTGGACGCGGCGCGTGCAGCGCGAGACGGGCATCGACGGCTACCAGATCGACGAGGTGAGCTACGCGGGCGCCGACTTCTGCGGCTGCGAGAGCTGCCGGCGGGCTTTCCACCGCGAGACCGGCCTGGAGCTGCCGCGCGAGCCGGATTCACCCGTGCTGTTCAACGAGGCCAGCGCGCTGTGGCAGACGTTCAAACTCTGGCGCGGGGTGGCGCTCCAGGACTTCAAGCGCGAGTTTCTGGCGGAGATCCAGCGGGAGAACCCGGCGGTCGTCCTCAGCGAATACACCAGCACGCATCACCATCGCACGGGCGGCGGCGGCATCTGGCCATCGGCATTCGTCTCCTATGCCACGGGCACGGAAGCGATGAGCCGGGTGCCTTTCGATACCTACCACCAGGGCTTCGCCGACATGCGGCTGCGCACCGGGTTGGCAGATGCCTTTGACCATGCGACCTGGGTGCTCTGGTATCCGCTGACCGACAGCACCGCACGCTTCTGCTGGGCGCTCTCCCAGGCCACCGGGCAGGCGCAGTGGCACGACAAGGGACGTCTGCCCGCGCTGCGCGATCTGGTCACCTGGCCGCACAAGATGCGGAAGCTCGACTTCACCACGTTCGCCGACGTGGCGATGGTTTTCTCCGAGAAGTCGAAGAACGCTTCGCAATGGACCGGCTATTACCACGGCATGGAGAGCTTCGGCTGGGGCGCGGCGCTGGCGGATGCGAACGTCCAATATCACCACATCCAGGAGATTACCGTCACGCCGGAACTGCTCGTGCGATACAAGGTGGTGCTGCTGCCGCAGATGACGCTGATCGATGCCGAGAACCACAAGGCCCTGGAGGCCTACGTCCGCCAGGGCGGCAAACTCGTCGTCACCGGCGAGACGGGCCTGCTCGACGAGTCGGCGCGCCCGCGAGCCGACTTCCTCCTCGGCGAGATGATGAACGTGAAGCTGGATACGGTGCTCGACGCGCCGTTCGAGGTCATCGAGCCCGGCGGCCGGAGTTTCCGCTTCGACAAAGAGAGGCTGCTCTACCGCTACGGAAAACGCTTCCTCGCTGTGACGCCGCGCGATCCGGATCGCAGCCGCGTGGCGGTCGCCTTCCGCAAGGACGGCAAGGATTATCCGGGCATTGTCGAATCCGGCTACGGCAAGGGGAGGGTGTATTCCGTGTGCGGCTTCCTCGGTCTGAGCAACTACACGGGCACGCTGGAGGAAGGCCAAAAGCAGTTCTACCGCACCAATCCCGCCGCCGCCGCCTTGATGGGCCGCTGGCTTCGTTCGGTGCTCGCCGAAGACGAGACGCTCGTGCCCGCAGGTCTGCCACCGAAGACGCTGATGACCTCGTGGATTCGGAAACAGGGGCGAGACGAGATCGATGTGCATCTCGTGAACGTGCAGAACCACGAGCGCCTCGTGGACGTGGAGATTCGCCGCCGGGAGATCAAGTTCCCGCGCATCGAGCGAGAGATAAGCGTGCTGCTGCGCCGCCATCCGGTTGCCAGCGCCACCTTCCACGCGCCCGACGTGCCGGAACCGGTGCCGTGCGCTGTCACGGCCGACGAACGGAGCGCCACCATCACCATCCCGGCAGGAAAGATGACCATGTACGGCCTGCTGAAAATCAAGCTCAAGGACGCTGCACCATGAAAGCCCTCCTCTTCCCGATCACCTGTTTCCTCCTCGGTGCGGCGATATCACCCGCAGCCGAGGTGATCGAAGCCGGGCTGTTTTCGGTAGATGCCGGCCCCGCGCTGAGTGTGCGTTGCAACGGCAAGACCGTCATCGCAGGAGACCGCTGCCTGTCCCTCCGCGGGCTGCCTGTTTCAAGAAGCCCGCCGCTGCTCGACACGACGCAGGGAGAAATCATCCGCTCCGGCAACGCCTTCACGCTGCTTGCGTCACGCGGACGCAACCGCTTCCGGCGAGAGGTCTCCGTGACTGGGCAGGGTGTGGAGATCACCTTCGAGATCCGCGCGCTCGGCCCCACCGGCGGCACGCATCTGCTTTACGATCTCATCACGCCGCCCGGCTTGCTGGATGGCGCGGCTTGCGAAGCCACCGTCGGCGAGCCGCGAGATGACAAGCAGACCAGGCCCGCCGTCTTCGACATCGCAGCGGTCAAACCGCAGGACTACCATCTGCGCTCGCTCGTCTATCTTGGCCTGCCTCAGATCCCCTGCGCGATCGACTTCAACCCGCAGGGCTCATGGCTCGGCGAGGGCAACGTCGGCGAGGCCAAGAGCGTCAACTCGCTCCACGACGGCAAACAGTGGCATTTCGTTTCCTTCTGCTCCGGCGCGACGGACGGCGCCATCTTCAGCGGGAAGATCATCGTCCGCCCCGGCACGCCGCCGTTCGAAGACTTCCACCAGCGCACCGGCGTGGTTTACTCCAAGGACTTCCCGATTCCGCTGGCGTTGAACTTCTCCGAGAGGGACGGCGACGCTCGCTACCGGGCCTGCCCTGTTCCGGCGCCGGACAGCGTCCCCTGCCGTTGGCTGCCCGCCGGGAACGTGCGGATCGTCACTCGCGACAAGGGCGGGCTGCTCTACCGCGACTTCGCCTCGCCCGCGAAGCCCGAGGGAGAGACGACGCTCGAGCTCAAGCAACGCTCCGGCCTCTATTTGCTCACCCTCAACGTGTGCGACCCCGCCGAACCGACCGGCCCCTTCACCATCAGCGGTTCGGAAGGCGTCATCATCGAAAACATCACCCTCCGGCCCGGAGAGCACTGGGTGAAGTCCGTCCCGCTGCGATTCCGCGAGGGCAAAGCCTTGCTGCGATTCCATGGCGACTGGAAACTCAACGCCCTCACGCTCCAGACCATCCTCCACGAGCCCGAGGACTTCCTCTTCGACCGTCCGTTCTGGACGATGGGCGATAACCAACGAGACCGCCAATGAATACACGGCCAACGAGGATTTCATCGTCGACGCCAAGAAACAGCCCGATGGCCGCCTGGCGGGCCGCCCGGGATAAGGAACGCGCCGAACCAAAGCAAGTTAGCAGCCCGCACACCGCCGCAGCCAGAAGCAAGGATGCTGCGAGTCGGCTTCTCGAAACATCGTCAACCAGTTCGCTGCAAGGGTCTCCTCCATGTTTCCGGAGGAGAACAACGGCAGAAACAAGACACCCACCAGGAGCAGCGCGGAACACAACAGCCAGTGGAGGCAATTCGTTCGATACTGGCGCTCCCTTGCTTCGGCTGCAACACTTCAACCAGCGACAACCGCTAAGGTAATTGCTGGCGAAATCAGTTGAATTGCACGGACGCCGATTGGGACCGGCTGCCCACGACCCTTCAACTGCGCCAGCCGCATCCCCGGCGGCAACGCCAGCTTGCCCGCCTCCGCCGCCTGCCGCAAAGCATCCAACAGCTTCCCGCGAAAGAGGATCATCAGCACTTTCCGAAGCAACAGGCACTTCCGCTTCACTTCCACCCAACGCCCGACGGTGGGAGCGCACATCTGTCGCCTGCCCCGGAAACAGCGGTGGGACGCGCCGCGCGCAACCGGCCCCCTGCCAGCTCGCCTGGCAGGAGCCAGAGATTGGGAGGCTAAGAACCCGCGCCGCTCCACCCTCTCTTTACCTTTTCTGGCCATCCGCCGCCGAGGCGGTGGATGGCCAGAACAGAAACACTCCCCAGCGCGACACCGCCGCTCGCTACGTTGTGCCCCAAGAAACCCGGCGGCCGGAACAGCGCCCGCCCAGGACGCACAATAGAAAGCCGGAAGCAAACTCCCCGGCAGCCCAGCCAACGTGAAGAGTTGAACACCTCCGCGCAGCGGATTAGTTCAACGTGTTTGCACGGCCGTCACCGCCCGTGCCTGGGGGTAAGATTCTCGTAAAGCTCATTCGTTCTCCAGTCCTGCCAGCCTCCTCCGGTCAGTACAAGTCTAGCGGAGGGGGCGGCATCGTCAGTCGGATTGCTCACAGTCGCCACGAGTTTATACGCACGGCCAGAGTCGGCGTCGAATGCGCCATCTAGAAGATACAGCATAGAAGAATTGGAACCGATGGGGCCGGACCATATCCATTCGTTCAGAGGGGCCTGAACATCAAAGAGGCAATGGTTTCGATCATCGAACAGTCGTAGGCGTGCCGAAGTCAATCCCCAGCCCATTTGGGGACGATCGGAGTTGTTTAGAACGAGCGGTGTGGACACGACGAAGTAGGCAACGAAGTGTGCTTTCGGAAGCCCTCCCAGTTCGTATGCGTGCTCGGTAGTTGAAGCAAGGTCCAGAGGCCCCAGATCGACTACAAATCGATGGATTCCCGCATCGCGACCGGCATCGTAGAACGTGCCATCTCCGGCATAACTGACTGGCGGATTTTGTACTCGCCGCGTTCTGCCCCCGCGGCGAACCCGTGTAGGAGAACGTCAATCACCTCTTGGGAAGGCGGGTGTTCATCGCCGGTCCAACCTTGCGTGTGGATGATTTCACAACTCGGCGACATTGTGACGCCGAACGGAAAGAACTCGCCGTTCTTTTCGAGGAAGTAGATCGCAGCCCGGAGGCCCTCGTCGAGCAACGCATCCATATCGGGATGAGCCACTGCAAAACCTCCCTCAGCCAACGTTGTTCTAGCGTACAAGGTGTCGCATATTGCGAGAACGCCGTGCAAGACAGCCCGATCGGGCGGGGTGCCGGCAGCGTGTTCCTACGGGTAATCTGCCACACCCGGCGCGTTCGGACAAGAGATAGTCTAGAATCCACGAGAATCCAATGGGACCAAATAGAAGATTCGCCTGCTCAAGAAGCGAAACGCCAGCGAGACGCAGACCACAATCGCTTGGACCACGAGCAGCCCTCAGCCGCTCGGGTCTTTCGCGTCGCGCGGAATCGCGGCGGTCCCTCTACGGGCCGGCCGACTTCTTCCACGCTAGATAACGCCGCGTAACGTGTTCCTGGACAAGAGCGTAGAACTCGGGCGACTCGATCCGCTGGCGCTGCGCGATCCGTCGATGAATCCAATTTCGCGATTTACCGGGTGGCCCTGGGCGGCTACCCGCCCAGGGCTCCCACAGACCCCAGAGCTTCACTCGACAACCGCCGATCCCAGCCACGATTCTGATGTGCGGCTGATCTTGTCGGCAGCGGGTATCCCGCTGATGTGGAACTGGACGATTCGCCGCTCGTGTGCGGGACGATTCGGTTGACGGCAGGGGGTTCATCCCTTATTGCGAAATGAAGATCGTTGGGGATGTGCCGGAGTCGCTGGAAAGCCGCCAGTGGATGTAAGAGTACAAGGACCGCTGGAAATCGCGATTGGAGCAGTTGGAGTTGTGGCTAGTCAGCTATGTGATTGAGGTGGATTAGCGCCAAACCAGTCGCTCAACCTGACTGGAAATCAGCCGGCAAGTTGAGAGGATCGAGGTATGGACGTGCTGAGGAGGCTTCTTTGCCGATGAGCAGTTCTCACGCGTGTTCAGCCACGACGCGCTAAGCAAGCGATGCTTCGCCGGCCGGCGCGAACCTGCCGAACGTCGACGCTCTTGGCCTGCCCAGCGGCGAGGACGGCGTACTGACGGCCGATGACATCGCGAACATGGACCTGCGCGTTCCCGATCCGGTCGGCCTTTCGGCCTCCGCGTCGGGGAAGGGCAGGGGGCTGTGCGCGAAGCACAGCCCGGGGTAAGCTTGCGCGGCGTAGCCGCGAAGCGCCACTCAACAGTTCTTACCACGCGAGGTCCTCCCAGCCCACCAAACTCGAACCCCTCCGCCTTCCGGGTGGTGAGGTGATGAAAAAATCCGGAGAATCGCGAGTTCGTCCGCCAAATCGCCCCCCGAAGAAACTCGTTCCCAGGCTCTGCCTGGGAACGCCCTATCTTGCAGGCTCTGCCTGCTCCCATCTTCCCTCGCTCGGGCGACCTGCCGCCCGCACGACGCCTCGAGTCAGACTCTCGGAAGTCCAGAGGCGTTCGAGCGAAACCATCAACGCGCCCAGCACTATCGGATCGTTCTCCTAGGTTCGAGCGAGCAACGGCCCAATCCGATCGCCTGCCGATCCTAGCGCTTGGCCAGCTTTTTCAGCGCCTCGATCCCGCGCTCGATCACCGCATCCGGCGCCGCATACGAGATCCGGAAATGCGTATCGCGACGGCTGAAAACGTTGCCGGGAATAATCAGGAGCTGATGCTCCTCGATCGCCTTCGTCACAAACTCCGTGCCCGTGCCCCAGGGGACCTTGGGGAAGGCATAGAAGGCGCCGCCCGGTGTGACCAGCTCATAATCGTTGGCGAGCCCCTCGACGATCATGTCGCGCTTGCGGCGATACGTCTCGAACTGGGGCGTCATGTCAATATCCATCGCCGCGGCGGCCGCCCACTGGAACGGGTGCGGCGCGCAGACAAACGTGTACTGCTGCAGCTTGACCATCTCCTGGATGATCGCTCGCGGCCCATGCGCGAAGCCGACCCGCCAGCCCGGCATCCCGCTCGACTTGCTGAAGCCGTCGATCACCAGCGTCTCGGGGTTGTACTTCGCCGGCGAAACGAACGGCCCGTCGTACGAAAAACCGCGGTAGATCTCGTCGCTCACCAGCACCACGTTCCGCTCCTCGGCAAGCCGCGCGATCCCTTCCACCTCCTCCGGACCGGCCGCTGCGCCGGTGGGGTTGGCAGGGCTGTTGAAAAGAATCATCTTCGTGCGAGGAGTGATCGCGGAGGCCACGCGATCCAGGTCGATGCGGAAATCCGGATACGTATCGATATAGACCACCTTCCCACCCACGATCGCAGCCAGCGAGTTGTACATGACGAAGAACGGATCGAAGACGATCACCTCGTCGCCCGGGTTGACCAGGGCCATCATCGCCAGCACCAGCGCCCCGCTCGTGCCCGAGGCGACAAACACCTGCCGGTCTCCGTGGCGGAACTCCTGGTCAATCCGGCCCTGGAGCTTGTCCCGGAGAACCGGCATTCCCTGCGTCAGCGCGTACCCGTTCTTCCCGTCCTGGATGGCATCGATGGCCGCTTGCCGGACCAGTTCCGGCACGTCGAAATCGGGCTGGCCGATGGAGAGGTTGATCGGGTTCTTGAGCTTCGCGCCCAAGTCGAACACTTTGCGGATTCCGGAGCTATCGAAGCACTTCGTACGGTCGGCGATCCAGTGAACAGACATAGCACTTGTCCGGGAAAACGAAACGGGACCACACCATGTGGACTCATTTTAGTTCGAGCAGTTTCAGCCGTCGAGGGCAGGGGCGTTCCTGACCTCGGCACAGCAAAGGCTCAGAAGTTGCGCGCCGTGCGCGGATTCCTAACCTTGATTCTTAACCTTAATCTTAATCTTAATCTCAATCTTAATCCTCTTTCTCTTGGCTGCGGCCGAAGGCCTCGCCAAGTCTTTCGCGTCTCTGCGGTGCATCCTCCCCAAATCCATCACCCCAACGCCCCGTCATCGAGCCTCTTCGACAACTCCGCGTCGCTCCGACTGAGCTGTTTCAATAGCAGGGTAAGCGTCATCAAGGCGTCAGGCGCCCACAGTCTCTCTCCCGACCGGTGCCAAAGACGGCCCGCCGTGTCCATCGCCAGCGCCGCGTCGCACGTCCGCAAAAGTTGATAGGCATTCTCACGATCGGCCGTATCAAGCCTCATGCAGGCAGCGGTGGACCCCAACTCTCTTGCCACGAGCACCGCAACTCGCTCCGGCGAGACGTCCCGTCCTCGTTCGTCGACCACCTGGCAACGTTCGCCGTCCTCCTCCAGCCGGATTCCGAGGTGGGCCCGCTCGCCAACAACCTTGCTTCCCAGTTGTCCCGGTCGGCACTCGCAAAGGCTCCATTCACACGCGGTCGCGGCCATCAGTGTGTCCACGTACGACAATATCGCCGGGCTTGTGCAGTCGAGCACCAGGCGGAGCGGACGCAGGGCGTGATACAGTTCGCCCATCGGCTCGAGATACACCGCGTCGATCGGCAATCGCCTCGCTGCGCCGTAGCGTCTCGTCGGTCGGCTCGGTCCGCTCTCCAAAATGCGACGGATTTCCTCCAGTGAGCCGGGCGAGGAGAGGGGGCGTCCGCCCTGACCCCAAAACCTGAATCCCACGGTGGCCTTCTCGCCGGCCGGGTTGCCCACCAGAATGCCGCCGTCGCAATCCATCCGGCCCAGGGCCGCCGCCGTCGCCGGTGCCGTCGCCGGCCCGATTTCAATCAAGTGGCAGCCGGCCCATCGCAACCCGTCGCTCACCGCCGCCACCAGTTCGGTGGCCAATGCGCGGCCGTCGCTGCCCACGAGCGTCGCCGGTGCGTCGCCGACGGTTCCTTGTTCACGCAGCCACATCCCAAGCGCCGCCGCCGCTTTGCGCGCGAGATCCGGTGTCAACTCGTTCCAGAGAACACCGCTGACCGCTTCGCCGCAAAACGGCGAGCAGGGCAGCCCGCGCCGCTCGGCCTCTCGAATTCGCCTCAACCGCCGGGCGGAAATCGGCCCGCTGTCGACGCGGTGCTCGCACCGCCGGCATGCCGGATAGAATCGTGCGAGCCGTCCCAGATGGACGGCGCGGCTGATCGGCCGACCGTCGCCCGGACAGCAATACTCGGCGGGAGTGGTAGACAGTTGCATCGAGGCCGCAGTCATCCGGCAGGGCAGGGGAGTGGGGGCTCTTCCGGTCTTGGGTGCAAACGTCGGTGTCTTCTGTAGGACGGCCTTCCCAGGCCGTCGAGATTACGCGAGAAAGACGGCCTGGGAAGGCCGTCCTACACCCAAAAAACGGAAGAGCCGGAGTGGGAGAACTTTAGGCCGGAAAGCCATCGCACGTCAAGACCAACCGCCGTCCCGCTCTCGCCTTCGGGCCCACCCGGTGTGTTCTACATCCCCGGTTCGCGGCTCTCGTGCGCCCCGGGGATGCTGTACTCGACCCTCCGCTATCTCCGGCGGATACGGAAAAAGACTCCGGGCCCCCCTTGGCTTCCACCTGTTTCCCATTACGATAGCATCCTGGAGTCAAACAGGCCTAAGACGATTCCCTGCAAACGCCCGGATTGGATCGAACGATATGTCGGCCTTTCTTCTCACCACCATCGTGATCTCGCTTTCCGGCGTCATGGCGCCCGGACCGATCACGGCTGCGGCTCTGGCGGCCGGAGCGAAGGCCCGTCATGCTGGCGCGATGATCGCGATCGGACACGCGGCCGTTGAGTTCCCGCTCATTGCGGTTCTGGTTGCGGGCGTCGGACCAATGCTTCAGTCGCACGGATTTCGGATCGCGATCGGGTTTGGGGGCGGCGTCTTTCTGCTCTGGATGGCCGCACAACTCCTGCTCGGCGCGCGAACGACAACCGCCGGTTCCCGACTTTCGCCCCAGCGCCGCCCGTTTGCGACCGGCGTGGTCCTTACCGGGGCCAATCCTTACTTTCTCGTCTGGTGGGCGACCGTCGGCCTGACGCTAACCAACGAGGCGGTCGGATTCGGTATTGGCGCCCTGCTCCTCTTTGCGATGGTCCACTGGCTGTGCGATCTCGGCTGGCTGGAGTTCCTCTCGCTGGTGGGCAACAAGGGCGCGGGACTATTTGGGGATCGCAGTCAGCGGGCCGTTTCCGCGGTTTGCGGCGCAGCCTTGCTGGGGTTCGGCGCCAAGTTCATCTACGACGCGGGCGCCGGTGCTGCCATGATGCGCTGGTAGCCGGACGAACGTGCGCCCCGCCTAGCGCACGCGGCATCGGAACCGCACGATGCCGCCATCGCCCACCTTCATCGGATCGGCGACTTCCCACCGCAATACCAGCGAGCCGGCCTCGTTCGGCTGGACCGAGAATTGGGCCGGGATGCTGCTCTGGGCCGTGTCAGGAACGTACTCGAGCCGCGTGGTGAGGTTGTCCATGATCGTCACGTTGCCGATCGGCTGGTTGCCGATGTTGTCGAACCGGATCGTGAAATCGACGGTATCGCCGGGCTCGGCAAATTGCGTAGAGGCGACCTTGATCACCCGGAGCTTCGGGCAGCCCGGCGGCTCGTCGATCGTGTAGACCGACGAAACCTCGTCGACGCCAATCGCCGCGGTTGCTCGTTGGTTCTCGAGAATGATTTGGACCGCCTGCTTGTTGGTCCACACGATGGCGGCAGTCGCGCATTCCGCAAGGAAGGGCATTTCCGCCGTGTCAATCTGCCCGGTTCGAATCGCGGCAAAGTCCTCAAACGGCAGGAACTGGTTCTGGAATTCGACCGGGCCGATCGCCGTCGAAATCGCGCCGTCGCCTTGCCTCGTTCGGAACGCCACGGGCACAGCCTGGCTGACCTGCCGCTCGGCCTGGAGGTTTTGCGTGCTGGTGTCGGCTATGAGCACTTCCTGATGGCCGGCAAGCTTCTCGGGTTGTGCCACCCCGATCGTCCGATCGCTCTGCTCGTTCTGCCGCGCGCTGACCACCTGCCGGACCGCGCGGAACCGCGGGCTGTACAGGCAAACCCGGTTCGAGGGTTCTACCAACGTCCGCCCATCTACCGTATCGTAATGGGCGACCGTGTCCTCAACGTTCAGCCCACGCACTTCCCAGTCGGCCATGACCTGCGCCGCAGGGGCCGTATCCCCGCCGTCGCACAGGTATTCGTCGGCAGGCCACGGCTGGCGGAAGCCGGGCGGCGCCCACGGACCGGCGGGCGCGTAGGGCAACGGTATTCCTTGTTCCATACCGGGTGGCCCGAGAGGAGCGCCGGGAGTGCCCGGAACCACGTAGCCTGCCGGTGCCATGGCCAGCGCGCCCGCATAAGCGTCCGGCGGCGGGGCAGGGCAGGGGGGCGCGGGACCGGAGATGGTTGCGGGACCGGCCGGGCCGCGGCAGGAACACAGAATCAGCGTGCACAGCGCGATCACCACGATCCGCCAGATCCGCGGCCACGGTTCGACGGTCGCATGCCCTGCGGCGCTGGTTCGCATAGCCTCGGTCTCCAACGGTCCGGCTTACTTTCTCATCCAGGGAAGAGCGGTCATTCGGGCGTCGGTCGCAGGCCCTTGCGAAGGCTGGACCGCGTCCGACGGCGGAGCTCCTTCCGGCGCAACCGGGACAGGCTGGGCTGGCGGCGCTCCGAGCAATTTCGCCTGAGGTGGAAACTTCAGCAGAGGTGCAGAGCCGCAAAGGAACCCGGGATCGGTGCCTTCGTTGGCATTGGGCAGCCTCGCTCCCAACCGTAGAATTGCGATCGGTCGCCCAAGTTGATCGGCAATAGCCAGCGGGTCTCTCCCTGGTCCTGCCTCAAACCAACTCTGCTCTTTGTCAATCTGCGCCACCGCCAAGGCTTTATCGGGGTCTTCCAGGTAGATGACCCGTGTCACGAACTTCCCGTCCAGGGCCAGCTCTAGGTCCTCTTGGGTCAACTCAATGAGGACCGGGAAGCGGGTCTCCTGGCCACGAGGCGTATAGAGGCGGTCGATCACCTCGATTGTCGGGAAGACTTCCAGACCCGGGTACAGCGGCAGGTTCATCACGCGGATCCGGTAGACTGGCCCGATCATCAACCCGACACGGGCCGGAGCCGCCATGGGATCGCCGAAGGCGCCTCCCTCAGCCATCGAAATCATCACGCCGGGTGGAGCGACGATCTCGACCGGCTGGAAGTGGCCGGGCAGGGGGCCGCCACGCGCCAGTTGCATTGCGGCGACGGCTCCCGGCGGCATGCTGCCCTGGTGCCAGTAGTGCACCGCCGGCTGCTGTGCCCCCAGCGGCGCCGCCAGACCCAGGCAAAAAGCCGCTGCCAGCAGAGCGCTGCACGGCACGCGTGCCCGCCCGGCGAATGCGGTGATGATCAAGCAGCGGAGTGGACGGGCCATGAATCCAAAATCCAAAATCGAAAATCCAAAATCGGCCGGTGGGCCGCTCGCTTCCCGGCCCACCGGCCTGTCACCATCGTTTCACGCAATCAGTACGCCGGGTATTGACCTACGCACGGTTCGCCGGCCCCGGATATGATAAGTTGCTTCTGGTCCGCGCACGGCTGCTGGTATACCCCCGTTCCTGGCATCGCCGGTTGTTCGACGATGCAGGCGTGGTTCGCCGGTGCCGGATAGCTGATGCCCGGATGCTGCTTCACGTCGATACGGACGTGCTCGGTCGGCGGCGGAACGCACACGTGGGTCCAGTTCCGCATCACGTGCTGCTGCATGCCCGCCGGACCTCCGAGCGGGACGTGCGGCGGGCCGGGCAGTCCGATCGGCGTGCCGCTGATCGGCATCCCATACTGCGGTCCCGTGACTCCCGAGACATAGTTCACCGGAACAACGCCTCCGGGCGCCACGCCGGGGCCGCCTCCACACGGGACGCCGGCCATCATGCCGCCGGGAACCATCTGGCCGCCGGCCATCGTGTTCCCAGGAACCTCGAGATCCTTGTTGCCGAGCCGAACGATGCCCAGGATCGAACCGCGCCGGTCGGCTTCCACGATCGGGTCGACGCCCGGATCGAGCCGCGTGCTCACGAGCGTCTCGACGCCCGCCAATGCCAGTTCCTGGTATTCGGGATCGGGCAGATAGATGACTTTGCTGACGAAATTGCCGCTGAGGACCTGGTCGAAGTCTTCCTCCGTGAACGCGACCGGAATCGCGTTGTGCGCCAGGAAGGCCGTTGTCCGCGGCATCGCCGGTCCGACTTCCAGGGTCGGATACAATTCAATCCCCGGACGGCCCGGAATGTTCGTCAGCTTCAGGCGATAGATCGCACCCTGCGGGAAATTGTAGCGGGCCGGGGCGATCAGCGGCTCCGAGTCGAACGCGCCGGGCATGCCGACGTCCCACGAAACCGACATCCCTTCCGGCCCGACAAACGCCACCTGGGAAGTCAGGGGAGGCGCGGGCACGGCCGGCTGGTAGACCATCACGCCGGGACCGGGGCCGTCGACCCCGGGACCGGGATGCATGATCTGCTGGGCGGGCGGCAGGTTGTTGACCGGGTTGATCGGCCCGTGGCACCCCGCCACGGCGAACACGACCACCAAGAAACAGATTCCATATCTCATCAGGTGTCCCCCCTAGCCATCGCTTGTGATTCGGGCCGGAACAACGAACCCGTCCCGCACGCGCGAGAGTCGAATTGCCAACTATTCCTCAGTGCACAAAGTGCAGCCGTTGGTCGGTAGGTACGATTGACGTGGACCCCTCCTGAATGCTCTCCTAAAATGCCAGGCTTGGCACACCGAGCCAATCAGCCCTCGGCGCCGGCAGACCTTCTGCAAGTCAGGTCGGTGTCGGGCCGCGCAGGAGTTCCCTCTGAGGTCTTATGGTCGGCCTGTCACATCGCGATTCTTTGGTAAATCCGGCAGGACCACCCCAATGTGCATAAGAGTTTTTATCGCGACGGTCGTTATAGTTGCCGGGTTGGCACGGCCCGCTTTACCGGTGATAGCCCAGCAACCCCGTGCCGGTCCCAACACCAATCAAAGGACACCGGAGGCAACAGCCCAGCTTTCTGGGGGGGGGGTGCTCGGCCACGCCATTCGACTTCTGGAGACACGTGGCAGCATCTCCGCGCGGGTGCGTCAACAGATCGACCTGTTTGGAAAGCAGTTGGTAGGCGCCGGAACCTATCTTGAGCAACGATCGGGAGCGTCGCTCCGCTTCCGCCTGGAGTTGAAGATTCAACTCGGCGATGAGGCAAGTACCCTCCTGGAGGTCTGTGACGGTCAATACCTCTGGCGATATCAACGTTTTCACGACGAAGGCAAGCTGTCCAAAATCGATGTCCAGCGAGTATTGAAGGTATTGGAGGAAGCGGGGCAACTTGGACGCCTGGATACTGTGGATCAATGGCCCGCTCTGGGCGGGCTGGCGAGGTTGCTGCGTGGCCTCTATGCCAACTTCGATTTCCACCAAGCCGAGCCGCTGCAACTCAGTGGCGGTGGTCTTGGGGAGAGTCCCGGCACGGTACCGTTTCTCGTTTGGAAACTGCGCGGGCAGTGGAAACCGGGAAAACTGGCCGATCTTTTGCCGGATCGTGCGGAAGACATTCGATCGGGCAAGCCGGTAGATCTCGCCGGCCTCCCGTCGCCGCTGCCGGAAGCCGTGGTGATTTACCTGGCCAGAGACGACTTGTTCCCGCACAGGCTCGAGTTCTATCGAAGTCCGCCCGAGAAACCGGGGCAGGGCAGGGGGGCGCCACAGCCGGTCGTCACCATCGAGTTCATTCAGCTCAATGTGAATGTTCCCATCGATCCCAGCCGTTTCCTCTACAATCCAGGCAATCTCGACTGCCTCGACCAGACCGCCGACTTCCTGCGAAAGCTGGGGATTGAGGAGTAGGAAGATTGGAATAATGGAGTGATGGGGTTTCCAACATTCCATGATTCCATCATTCCAGTCCCCCAATCTTCCCATCCTCCAGATGGAAGGTGCTGCTGATGGTGACAATCCTCGTCCGACCATTACGATGCCGCAGGAGATTCACGCAGCAGTTGTCCTGCGGGAGCATCCGGTAGAGCGACAGCGGCATCTGGATCAAGTGGGCCAGGTACGCCCGATTGACCACGTTGTGGGCGACGACGGCAATCGCGCGGCCGAGGTTCTCATCCAGCAAACGGCTCATCGCGGGCGTCACCCTGGCGCGAACGTTTTCCAGGGTCTCGCCGCCCAGATACGGGTGAATGCCCGCGTCGGCTATAAAAGCTTGATACTCGGCCGGGTACTGTCGCTGGACCTCGTCCCAGGTCATTCCTTCCCACTGCCCAATGTCGACTTCGACCAGGTCGTCGACGACCTGCACGGCCAACCCATGCCGCTGGGCGATCGGCTCGGCCGTCTGGCGAGCGCGGAGCAGGGGACTGGAGTAGACGGCTGCAAGAGGGCAGGGGGCCAGGAAGTCGGCAGTCCGACGTGCCTGCTTGATGCCCTCCGGCGATAGCGCCGCATCGATCCCTTGGCCTTGGAGTCGCGGAGGCTTGGCGCGATTGTTCTCTGTGGCGCCATGGCGGACCAAATACATTTGGCAGGCATCCGGGGCAGGGCAGGGGAGCATCACGGAATTCCGGGCCGAGGCAGGAGACGGGCGACACCGATGACGAATGACGAATGACCAATGACCAATGACCAATGACCTACTGCCGGCTACTGGCTGCCAGGCGGCTGGCAACTCGGACGGCCTCGATCATGCTGCGGACTTCGGCTTTTCCTTGCCAGGCAAGATCGAAGGCGGTTCCGTGAGCGACGCTCGTGCGGATGATCGGCAAGCCGAGCGTTACGTTGACGGCCCGGTGCATTCCCAGCAGCTTCAGGGCGATGTGTCCCTGGTCGTGATACATGGCAACGACGGCATCGTACCTACCGTCGCGTGCATGGACCATCAACGTGTCGGCCGGAAACGGACCGTCCAAATCCATTCCCTCGGCGCGGCCGCGGTCGATGGCCGGGCGGATGATCGTCCGCTCCTCGGTCCCAAACAGACCTCCCTCGCCGCCGTGCGGATTCAACGCACACACACCGACCCGCGGACGTTGTCCATTCAGCCGCGTCATGAATCGGTCCGCGAGTCGTGCCTTGGCCAGGACCGACTCCTCGTTGAGTTCTTCAAATACGTTGTGAAGCGCCGTATGAAGCGTGACGTGGACCACGGCCAACCCGCCGCGAAGCGCGTTTGGGCTCTCCGCCCCGAGGTAGAGCATCATGGCGAAGTCGTCCACGCCGCAGAGTTCCGCGAGCAACTCCGTGTGGCCGGGATAACGATGGCCGGCCAGGTGCAACGCCTCTTTGTGGAGAGGGGCCGTCGTGACCGCGTCCACTTCACCGTTCAAGGCAAGCCTCGCGCCGGCGACCACGGCATCGTACGCGGCCTGGCCCGCCCGCGCATCGATCGTGCCTGGTTTTACCTCCAGCACGTCGTCCGTGCCGCAGCGAAGACAAGGCAGGACGGTTTCGCTCGGTGCCGCCTCGTCCACCGAATCGATTTCCTTGACTTCGGCCTCCAGTTTCCAGAGTCTCGCCGCACGCCGGAGGATCTCAGGGTGGCCCAGGGCCACGGGCCGGGCTTCTCGGAGCAACTCGGGATGCGTCCAGGCGCCGACTAGGATTTCCGGGCCAACGCCCGCCGGGTCGCCCATCGTCAGGGCTACCGTTGGTCTCTCACGATTCATCAAGCGTGGGTCCCTATGCCTGTTCTGTACCGGACTGATGGAAAACCTCTATTCTACCCTCCCGCCGCCGCCTTGCCACCGGGCAACTTACCAACCTCCCGCCGGTATCCCGAGACCCGCCGAGCAGTTGCCTGCCATCGCCGGATCGGCTATCGTGATGTCTGATGGACTCTGACTCATCCCTGATTCCTGTTCCCTCATCCCTTATCTCTCATCCCTCATCCTTCCCATGCGAGCCTGCATTCAGCGAGTCAGCCGCGCACGCGTCACCATCGGCGGGAAAGTTGCCGGGGAGATCGGCCCGGGGATGCTCGTTCTGCTCGGCGTGGCCGTGGACGATGACGAACAACGAGCGCGGACGCTCGCCGAAAAGACGGTCGGCCTGCGGATCTTCGAGGACGCCGACGAAAAGATGAATCTCTCTCTGGCCGACGTGGCCGGGGCGATGCTCGTGGTCAGTCAGTTTACCCTGTTGGGCGACTGCCGCAAGGGACGCCGGCCAAGCTTCACCGCCGCCGCCCCGCCTGAATTGGCTGAAGGACTCTATCGGGTCTTCGTCGAGGCCGTTGCCTCGCACGGCATCCCGGTTGCCACGGGGCAGTTCCGGCAGCACATGGAAGTGGAACTGGTCAACGACGGTCCGGTGACTCTCCTGTTGGATACCCGTGATTTGGAGCGAAGCCGACGGTCAGATCCTGGCCAGTGACTTCCCCGGCCGCGCCGGCTCCTTCCTGCAGCCTTCCCAGTGGCGCAGACAGCAAGTCGATCCCCTGCTCCGCGATCTGTTGCGCCGTGCTCTGCGGATGCTCCCGCCGATACTGGTCCATCCAACCCGGCTCGTTGATCACCAGCCATGTAAACAGGCCAAGCTTGGCATAAGTCGAGAGGTTCGGCCACCACTGGTGGCCGAAGACTTTCAGCGCCGTTCCGAACGACTTCTTGAACCGCATCCGGCCGCGATACCATTCGACGCTGAAGAACTCGTCGAGCAGCAGGTGGACGACGTAACCGGCGACGACCGCGCCGGCCTTGTAGCAGCGGAGGGGAACATCGCCGGAAGCGAGCAAGAAGGCCAGTTCGCCCGCAATGATCGCCGCTGGGATGCTGTGGAACATCCCTCGATGCACGGTGAACCGCCGCAGGAATTCGCCGATCCCAAACCGCACCGTGAGGTAGGAAGCGGCCCCGGCCAACACGAGCATCTCCGCCGACATGCCCAGTTGCCGGAACCGATCGATCATCATCAGGGAGACCACTGCCGCCGCGAAAGCGAGGCTCTCGCGGAGCGGCACCCCCGAATCGCTGTCTACGTCGGGCAACATCCCCGACACGCTGCACAATCCGCCTGCCAGCAGGCAGGTAGTTGCCGGTACGCCGTAGGCAAAATGCGCCCCGGCGCCGTAGCCGATGCCGGCCAGGGTGCTGACGGTAATGTGGGTCTTGAAATCCGCCATGGTCGGTTTTCACTCGCCATTGGACATCTGCAGTCATTCATCGTCGATGGCCGTCGGCCCTTGTATCCGAACTCGTGCAGAGTACCAAGAGCAATTGCCAAACCGCAGGCTGCCTCGATTGCGCAGATGACCGACTTTCGCCACTCTCTCAGGATCGTCAGGACTGTCGTTCCACTGCTCTTCGCATCGCCGAATTGCCCAGCTATACTCGTCGCCGATCCGCAAATGACCAATGACCAATGACGAATAACCAACATGCAGACCTACGATGTCTTCATGCTCTCGGTGATTATCCTGACCGCGTTGTTCGGCGCGTGGAAAGGGATGGCGTGGCAGCTCGCATCGCTGGCATCCGTGCTGGTGAGCTTCATGGTGGCCGCGCAGTTCAGCGGAGCGTTGGCGCCCCATCTCAGTGACCAGGAGCCGTGGAACCGATTCGTGGCGATGCTGCTGCTCTTCGCTGCCACCTCGGCGGCGATCTGGCTGTTGTTTCGGGTCGTGGCCGGCCTGATCGACCGAGTGAAGCTTCGAGAGTTCGACCGCCAAATGGGGGCCATCTTCGGGCTGGCCAAGGGCGTGCTCCTCTGTGTGGTGATCACCTTCTTTGCGGTCACCCTTTCCGAGACCGCACGGCAGACGATTCTCCCGACCCGCAGCGGCTATTACATCGCCCTGCTGATCCAGCGGGCGACGCCGGTGATGCCTGAGGAGATCCGCAACGTGTTGGGCAAGTACATCGACGAGTTGGACCGGAAACTCGACCCGACGACGCCCCCGGATCCGTTGCCGGAGTTCCCGCTCAATGCCGGCCGCGGCCAGCCGCTCGGCTGTGCGTTGCCGCCGGCTGAGAACGCCTGGAAGATGCCGGTTGAGGGCCGGATGCCCGCGGAGCCGCCCTCCGGATTTTCCGGGGATTTTTGGGTATCCGACCGAACATAAGAAACATTATCGGACGTTGAGGAGCGCCGGCCCGGGATTCAAGGCCCACCGGGAACGGGCACTTTGCCTGCCTCGAATCCAGGCGACCCGACGCTGCCAAAAGACGCTATCCGAGTGGTTGAACATTGGTCGTTCATCCGGCGTGCCGCGAGGTCATCGGGAGACGCCGCAAACCGCCGCGGAGCGATTCGGCGGGCCGCGGCGCCGGCAAGTCCGGCGCTCGAAAATCGCG
>JABWBD010000473.1 GCA_013360685.1 Pirellulales bacterium | reverse complement strand
CCACGGCCGGATTTGTCGTAAAACGGATTTCAATCCGTTCGAAGAGGAACGGAATGAATTCCGTTTTACGATCGGACAAACCTGACCGCACGCAGTATAGCTCTCGGGGTTCCAAGCCGCAACATTCTGCGGCGATCGCTTCCTTCAACGCCCCGCGGGTACTAATTGGACAGCGCCACTTTGTATGGCAGGAGCGATGTAACACACAAAACGGCAATCACTTCCGCCCCCGCCGACCTTGCGAGACTGCTGAAAAAGGCGACAGGCACCGCAACGAATAGTGGTTTGACCTGGTAATAGATACAACATGTTGCGTAGCCAGCCCCTTTTTTCAGCGGTCTCCTTGCGTCGGTGGAGCGATGATTGTGCACTACGACAAGGCCCAGAGATTGGCTTCCTTGCCCTGCCGCCGCCCCCGCCGCGAAGCGGCGGGGGCGGCGGCAGGGCAAGGAAACGGAGGACCGTTGGATCGCGCCGTAGCTCGTGCAGAATCACGGGCTCGACCGACTAAGCTCGGAGGGGGCCTAAGTCGTCTCGATGTCAGCAGTTACCGCGCATCAGAACCACCAAAGTGGCGATGTCCAACTAAGATCCTCCTCTGCGATCGAACCATGCTCGTCGACGCCGGAACCACTTGCGGCCGGCCGTCCCGGCGAGCACAATCTCAACCTGTAAGTGACAGATAAACAGCGAGGAAACCGATGAAGATCCATCGACACGCGCGGCGTTTTTTGTCGGCGGGGGCTTTGACGGCCCTGGCCCTGCTCCTCACCGGTTCGGCCGCCCAGGGCGCCGACTACTACGTCGCCGCCGACGGCAACGACGGCTGGTCCGGCCGTCTTGAGCAGCCGAACCCCGCCGGCAACGACGGCCCATTTGCCACGCTCGCCCGCGCCCGCGACGAGATCCGCAAGGTCAAGACTGCGGGCGAACCGAAGGGCCCGGTCACCGTTTTCGTGCGGGGCGGTGCGTTCGCCCTCGCCCAGACGTTTGCGCTCGAGGCCCAAGACTCCGGCACGCCTGATGCGCCGGTCACTTACCGTGCCTACCAGGGCGAGAAGCCGGTGCTCCTCGGAGGAAAGCGGATTACCGGCTTCGTACCCCACCAGGGCAAGATCCTCAAGGCGGACGTGGCTTCGCAAGGATTCAAGAACGTCGACTTCCGCCAACTCTTCTGCAACGGCAAGCGCCGGCCCCTGGCCCGCTATCCGAACTTCGATCCCGAGAACCCCTACGGCGGCGGCTGGGCCTATGCCGACGGCAAACCGGCGCCGATGTACGCCGATGTGCCGGGCGAAGACAAAGTCACACTGCAATACAAGACCGAGGACGCGCGCCCGTGGGCCAAACCGCAGGAAGGCGAGGTCTTCGTCTTTCCCCGGTACAACTGGTGGAACAACATCGTCCGCATCAAGAGCATCGACCCGCAAAAGCGGACCATCACGCTCGCCGGGGAATGTTCCTATCCGATCCGGCCGACCGACCGCTACTACGTCCAGGGCATGTTCGAGGAGCTCGACGCGCCCGGCGAATGGTACCTCGACCGGGCCGCCGGCACGCTCTACTTCTGGCCGCCCGACGACGCCGACCTGGCAACGATGAACGTCTACGCGCCGACGCTCCGGACCGTCGTCCAACTCACCGGCGTCAGCCACGTCACGTTCCGCGGCTTCACGGTCGGGTGCTGCTCGGGAACGGCCGTCGTGCTTTCCAACACCAGCGGGTGCCTGGTCGCCGGCAACACGATCCGCGGCGTGGGCGACTACGGCGGATCGGGGGTGGCCGTCAACGGCGGCAGCAAGAACGGCGTCGTCGGCAATGACATTGATGACGTCGGCCGCGACGGCATCTTCATCTCCGGCGGCGACCGCATCACCCTGACGCCCGCCGAAAACTACGCCGATAACAACTACATCCACCACACCGGCGTGTACTACAAGCAGGGCGCGGGCGTCATCCTGAACGGGTGCGGCAATCGCGCGTCGCACAATCTCATCCACGACGGCCCGCGATGGGGGATCGGATTCGCCGGCAACAACCTCTTGATCGAGTACAACCACATCCGCCACGTCAACCTGGAGACGGCCGACACGGGAGCCGTCTATACCGGCGGCCGCGACTGGCTCGGCTCGCGCGGCACCGTGATCCGCCACAACTACTTCCACGATATCCTCGGCTACGGCCAGGAACACGGCCGCTGGGTCTCGCCGCACTACGCCTGGGGCGTCTATCTCGACGACAATACGGGCGGGGTCGACGTCGTCGGCAACATCGTGGCCCGCGCGGTCCGCGGGCTTATCCACCTGCACAACGGGCGCGATACCCTGGTCGACAACAACATCTTCGTCGACGGGACCCTCCAGCAGATGGAATGCAACGGCTGGACCAAGGACCACAGCTACTGGACCAGCCACCTGCCGACGATGATCCAAGGCTACGAGTCGGTCAAAGACCAGCCCGCCTGGAAGAAGATGCGCAACATGCACATCCATCCCAACCAGGCCGTGCTGCCGGACGGCAAGATCATGTCGGGCAACCAGTTCTTCCGGAACATCATCTACTTCCGCGATCCTACGGCCAAGTACGTGAGCTTCCGCACGTTCCCGTTCGACCAGAACGAGTGCGACCACAATCTGATCTGGCACTTCGGCAAGCCGATCCTGACCGGTCAGACGATGGCGGGCCGCGACCTTTCCGGCAACCTGGCCCCGAATCCCGGTTTTGAGCAAGCCGGGCCCTCCGGCCTGCCCCAGGATTGGCAATGGCAGATCCGGCCCACGGCCACGGCAGCCGCCAGGCTGGTGGACACGGCCGCCGCCGGCCGGCACGCCCTCCAGATCGACGCCGCTTTCGTCAAAGAAAAACCTCGCGACAACTACCCGATCCTCGTCAGTAAAGAGCTCGAACTGCCCCTGGGGCATTCGTACCGCCTGTCTGCGAAGATGAAGGCCGCCCGGCCCGACGCCGCCGCCAACCTGATGCTCCAGTCGTATGTCGCCAACGCCTATTTCTGGGCCAGTTCTCCCAACCAGGTCAAGGTGGGCGCCCAATGGCAAGACTACGAGTTCACCTTCCGCATTCCCGCGCCCGGCGAGAAGGGACATCACGAAAAGATGAAGACCTTCCGCCTGCGCGTCGATTTCCGCGATGAAACGGGTTCCCTGCTCGTCGACGACGTCTCTTTGAAAGAGGTCGAATCGCTCGACGAGTGGGCCTCCTGGCAGGCGATGGGCATGGACCGCCACTCCGTGATCGCCGACCCGCTGTTCGTCGATCCCGCGCACGACGACTACCGCCTCCGCCCCGAATCGCCTGCCTTCAAGCTGGGCTTCCAGCCGATTCCCGTCGAAAAGATCGGCCCTTACCAGGACGAATGGCGGGCCACCTGGCCGATCGTCGAAGCGGAGGGGGCGAGAGAGAGACCATTGGTCAGTCAACCTGCCGCAAAGTGATCTTCGGAGACTACCCCATGAACCAACCTGAAGCGAATCGTCCCCGGTCTTCTCTCGCGCGGACTCCGCACTCGCGACGAACGTTCTTGAACAGCGCCGCGCTGTCCGCCGGCGCTGCCGCCTTCACCATCCTGGCTGGCCGCGTGCAAGCCGGCCGTCGCGCCCTCTCGCCCAATGACAAGCTCAACCTTGCCGGCATCGGCATCGGCGGCATGGGCGGAAGCAATCTCTCCCGTTGCGAGGCGGAGAACATCGTCGCCCTGTGCGACGTCGATCCCGACCACGCCGCGAAGACCTTTGCCAAGTATCCGCAAGCCCGTCGCTACAAGGACTTCCGCGAGATGCTCGACCGGGAAAAAGACCTCGATGCCGCGATCGTGGCTACGCCCGACCACACGCACGCCGTGATCGCCATGGCGGCCATCCGCCGGGGTCTCCATGTCTACGTGCAAAAGCCTCTCTCCCATAGTGTCTGGGAGGCACGCGCGTTGACCGAAGCGGCTCGCAAGCACCGCGTGATGACCCAAATGGGCAATCAGGGCCATTCCGGTGAAGGAATCCGGCAGGTTTGCGAATGGATTTGGGCCGGCGTGATCGGCCCGGTCCGTGAAGTCCACGCGTGGACCAACCGCCCGGTCTGGCCGCAGGGGATTGAAGTCGGCCGCCCGCCGGAGGCTCCCGCCGTCCCTTCATCGCTCGACTGGGACCTCTGGATTGGCCCCGCTCCCATGCGACCCTATCACCCCACCTATCATCCCGGTACGTGGCGAGCATGGTGGGACTTCGGCACCGGCTCCCTGGGCGACCTCGGCTGCCACATCCTCGATGCCGCCTTTTGGGCGTTGCGGCTGAAGTATCCGGTGAGCGTCAGCGGTTGCGTCTCCACATACTGGCACGGACTCTGGCAGAAAACCGAACCGAAAAACGAGATGTTCCCCCGGTCGACGATCGTGCGCTACAAGTTCCCGGCGCGCGAAGACATGCCGGAGGTCAAGCTCACCTGGTGGGACGGCGGCATGATGCCGCCTCGCCCCGATGCACTCGAGCCGGGCCGTCGCATGGGCGACTCGGACGGCGGAGTGCTCTTCCTCGGCGACCGCGGCGCCCTGGTATGTGGTTGTTACGGACGCAGCCCAAGGCTGGTCCCCGATTCGCGAATGAAGGACTTCCAACCTCCACCCAAGACCCTGGACCGTATTCCGCAAGGCGATGCCGGGCATGAACAGGACTGGATCCGCGCCTGCAAGGACGGCCCGCCCGCCTCCTCGAACTTCGACTACTCCGGCCCGTTGTCGGAGTGCGTGCTGATGGGAAACCTCGCGGTCCGTTTCCCCGACCGGGAACTGCTTTGGGACGGCGAGAAGATGGAGGTGACCAACGACACGGAAGCCAATGCCTTTGTCCGCCGCAACTACCGGGAAGGCTGGAGCCTGGACGGGGTTTGATATCGAGTCGCGTGTTCCATGGTTCAACGGCCCCCGGACTCTCCTCGGCCTCTTCGACCGCTCGCACCCGCGATTGTCATCTGCCGTCGCCACTGCCGTGCCCCCCTTCTCAGCCTCCGGCAGACCCACCGTTTCGAAAGGCGAGAGATGTGGGATCTTTGGAACGCGTCGCTCGTCACCAGCCGCAAAAGTTCGAATTCAAGACTCGCTTATGGAATCGGTTCAGCCGTTCGGCGGCTGGTATTCTGAGGGCATTTCGTGGCTGGATCGTCGGCGCACGCAACGCATCGCGCCGGTGTTGCGCGCAGGGCGTTTCGGACGCATGTTCTTAATTAGAAAGCACTTACGTCTGTCAGAGTGTGTCTGATTCTTGCGGTTATTCTTGGGGGTATGTGTTGCGTGAATTCCCGGTGCCCCTGGGCACTCCCAGCACATCATTGTCCTTCTGGTCGAGATGATTCGGCGTCCTCGAGCAACGCCCCGGCAATGGGCTCGGCGGCTGGCCCGCCAAGGAATCTTCCTGCGGCCCGCAGAGATCCAAGCCGTGATGGACCATTATGGACTGTCCGCAAAAAAGGGCTCTTGAGTTCTTGAAGATCCGTGCGCAACTGCTGCGGACCTGGGCGGGACCGCTGCCGGCCGTGGCCCGCTTGCCCAAGCACTATCATTTGGAGGTGGTCAGC
>JABWBD010000064.1 GCA_013360685.1 Pirellulales bacterium | reverse complement strand
TCGGCGAGTCGCTTGCTGATCGCCAGGCCGAGGCCTGTGCCGCCGTATTCGCGGTCCACATACGGCACCGCCTGGCTGTAGGGCTGGAAGACGCGGGCGAGCTGCTGATCGCTCATGCCGATGCCGGTGTCGATGACCTCGATGAGGAGACGCGGGTCGTTGCCCTCGTGCTCCAGTCGCACAACAACCCGTACGCGGCCGGCGTCCGTGAACTTGACCGCGTTGCTCAGCAGATTGACGAGGATTTGACTCAGACGCGTGGGGTCGGTGTGGATCGTCTGGGGGATCTTGCCCTCGAAACTCACTTCCAGAGGCAGTCCCTTCTTGGCGGCCCGCACTCGCATCATCGAAGCCACCTCCGCAACGAGCTGGCACGGAGAGCAGCGGACAGGGGCGACGTCGAGTTTTCCGGCCTCGACCTTGGAGAGGTCGAGGATATCATTGACCAGTTCCAGCAGGTACTTGCCGTTGCGCTGGATGGCCTCGATCGCACGAAGCCGCTCCTTCGGCGCCTTGCTGATGTCGCCCTCGGTGTACAGCAGGTCGGCGAACCCGAGGATCGCAGTCATCGGCACGCGGATATCGTGGCTCATGCTGGCCAGGAAGTCGGCCTTGGCGGCGCTGGCGGCTTCCGCCGTTTCGCGGGCACGTCGCATCCGCTCCTGCACACTCCGCACGCGGATGACGTTGCGGACCCGGGCGAGGATCACCGCCTTCGAGAAAGGCTTAGGGACGAAGTCGGTGGCCCCCAACTCCAGGGCCGCAACCACCTTGTCCTCGCGGCCGTCCTGGGCGATCATGATGAACGCGACGTCCCTCGTCCGCTCGAGGGACTTGACTTGCAGCAACACGTCGATTCCGTCAACGTCGGGCAACTCCGCGTCGAGCAGCACGATGTCGGGCAGCGCCTCGCCGATTTGGGCGAGGGTCTCCGCGCTGTTCTCCGCCGTGCGCACTGCATAACCATCGTCGTCCAACGCATCGCGCAGAAGGGCCCTGACACTTGGACAGTGCTCGGCGATCAGGATGCTGGGGACCATGTTCTGTTCCTCGTCTGGCGATGTTCAGTTGCCCTAGGCGCCTGTCCCCGTTTCTTGAACCACGCCCTCGAAGGCACGGCGCACTTCAGCCGGCGATCAAGTCCGCCAGGCAGACCTGGACTGCCTGCAGGTCCTAATTCCGAGGGCCAAGAGCCTGCGACGCGGGGCCTCGCACCGCTCAGCCAAATATAGGTTGTGGTAGGCGTGCGGACGGCGTAGCTCTCAACCGTTCCTGGAAACGCCCATGTACAACCAAGCCCGATCCCACTGCTTTGCTCCAGCCACGGCAGCGACCGCGTGAAATGCTTGACCGGCTCGCCACCCCCCTGTAGATTCAAGAGCAGTTTTGCCCGTTGCAATTCCCTCAAGACAGGGGTGCACGCCATCTTGGGGGGCGCGTGCTTCCTGCCCCGACATCGTTGTTTCAGCGTGGTTCAGATGCGGGTGACAACTGGTAGGTCCCGCTTGCCGAGCGGGACTTTGCGCCACAGGTCCCGCTCGGCAAACGGTGACCTACTTCTGTAATCCACCGATGCTCAAATCTGAACCACGCCGCTTCTTAAATGCCTGTCGAGAAACCCTGAACGCGGAAGTGAACCGACGCACAAGGCCCGACTCCTCAAAGGTGGCATTTCCGCGCGGTTGACCCTTGGTTGCTTCGGGGCTATAATCAGCCCGCCGCTGTGGATCAGGAGGCCACCGGCTGCTGACACCCCTGTCTAAGGGGGCGGCACGGCAAAGGGAATTGCCGACCTGTGTCCTTTGATGTGGAATGGAGTCGCACATCCTGACACAGAGGGAGCGGATGGTGTCACTGGGTTCATTGTCCGAGGCCAAAGAGCTGGTCAGACAGGCGATCGACATCGTCGATCTGGTCGGCCGGCATATCCAGTTGCGCCGCCAGGGTCGCCACTACGTCGGCCTGTGCCCCTGGCACGACGACACCCGTCCCAGTCTTCAGGTCAATCCCGAGCGCCAGTCGTTCAAGTGCTGGGTCTGCGATATCGGGGGCGACATCTTCACCTTCGTGGAAAAAATCGAGGGGGTCGCGTTTCCCGAGGCCCTGGCCATGCTGGCCGAGCAAGCGGGCGTGCAGCTTAAGCCCCGCGATCCTGGATCAGCCCCCACCGGAGGCGATTCGGACAAGCGGATTCTCTACCAGGCGATGGCTTGGGCGGAATCGCAATACCAGGAGTGCCTCATGCGTCAGCCGGAAGGCGACGTGGCGCGCCGCTACCTGAGCGGCCGTGGGATCCCTTCCGAAACGGCCAGGAAGTTCCATCTCGGCTATTCGCCGGCCTGGGACTGGATCCTGCAGCGAGCGCGCGGCACTCAGTACACTCCGGCAATCCTGGAGAAAATCGGCATTCTGGCCAGATCGGCCGACGGCCACGGCAAGCCCTACGACCGCTTCCGCGGCCGGGTGCTTTTCTCGATCCGCGATGCCCAGGGCCGGCCCGTCGGCCTCGGCGGCCGCGTGTTGCCCGAATCCGGCGTCAGCAGTCCCGCCAAGTATGTCAACTCGCCGGAAACGCCGCTGTTCACCAAGAGCCGCCTGCTCTATGGGTTGGACATGGCTCGCGACGCCATGCGAAAGAGCCGGACGGCCCTGGTGATGGAAGGCTACACCGATTGCATCCTCGCCCACCAGCATGGGTTTGAAGACGCCGTGGCGGTGCTGGGGACCGCCTTGGGCGAACAACACATCCGAGTGCTCAATCACTTCGCCGATCGGATCGTCCTGGTCCTCGACGGCGACGAGGCGGGGCAGAAGCGTGCCGCGGAAGTCCTCGAGCTGTTTGTGGCCCAGAAGATCGACCTGCGGATCGTCACGCTGCCCGAAGGGCTCGATCCCTGCGACTTCCTCGCAAAGTACGGAAGTGATGCGTTTCGGCACATCCTCAACGACGGCGCGGTCGATGCCCTCGAACACGCCTTCCAGGTCGAGACCCGCGGAGTGGATCTCAAGCGGGACATCCACGGCGCAACCGAGGCCCTGGAGCGGCTGGTTGCGATCGTGGCGAAGGGGCCGAGACTGCGGGCCGACAGCACGCCGGAAGACCGTTTTCGCGAGGAGAAAGTCCTTCAGCGGTTGGCGGCCAGCTTCCGCGTACCGGAGCAAGATGTCCGCGGCCGGCTGACCGCCCTTCGCCGAGCGGGACAGCGGCGCGCCGCCCTGCCGGTCGGCAAGGCGAGCGAAAGGCCGGAATCGAAGCAGCCGTCCGATCCGGCCGCGTGGCAGCGGCTGTTGCTGGAAATCCTGCTGCAATTCCCCGAATACGTCGTCACGGCGCAAGCAGAGATCGACCCCTCCGAACTGGCATTTGAGCCGTGCCGCCGGATCTTTGGGAAATGTTGCGAGTTGACCGACGCGGGCGCCGTGCCCACGTTCGATCGGCTCATGTTGGAGTTCGACGAGCCGGCCGTAAAAAGCCTGCTGGTCGAACTGGACGAAACCGGGCGAGCCAAGCAGTTGGCCTCGCCCCTGGAACTGTTGGAGGCATTTTTTCAAACGTTCCGCCGACGCAAGGTCGTCCAACAAACTCCCGGCCAGATCGAAGAGGAATCGCTCTTTCGCATGGCCCGGGAACTACAGGCCCGGCACGGCATTTCCTCGCCCACGGAAGGGTAGGACCGTGTTTGGGTCGGCCGCGCCGCCGTCCGTTCCCGTGCGCACGCGCCGGCTGCGGCCAACGATCCGTTTCACCTAGCGCGCATTAGGCGCAAAAGGAGAGATAGGTGGACCATTTCGACAAGGACTTGCAGGAATTGGTCGCCAAGGGCAAGGCCCAGGGATACCTCACCTACGACGAGGTCATCCATTATTTGCCCGACGAGGCCGTCGACCCGGAAAAACTCGACAACCTTCTCATCGCCATGGACGAGCAGGGCATTGAACTGCTCAACGAACCGCCCGCGCCCGAATTCTTCGAACCCATTGCGGGCAAAGTGCCGTTCGGCAAGGATCCGCAGCAGACCGACGAGGTCTCCAACGACCTCGAACTGAAGGTCCTTGCGGCTCCGGAGATTCCCAAGTGGAGCAACGACCCGATCCGCTTGTATCTTAGCCAGATGGCCGAAATCCCTCTCTTGGACCGCCACCAGGAAATCTCCCTGGCCAAGCGGATCGAAATCGCGCGCAAGCGTTTCCGCCGCACGGTCATCGGCTGCAACCTGGCGATGCGCAACACGATCGCCACGCTCGTCAAGGTGCATCGCGGCGGGCTGCCCTTCGACCGCACCGTGAAGGTCTCGCTCACGGAACGGTTGACCAAGGAGCAGATCATGGCCCGCATGCCGCACAACCTGCGGACGCTCGAGCACGTCAACCACCAGACCGAAAAAGACTTCCGCGTGATGATCAGCCGGCGGGCCACGCCCGAAGAGCGTGCCGAGGCCCGCAAGCGGTTCATCCGCAATCGCCGCAAGGCGCTCATCCTCGTGGAAGAGTTGAGCCTGCGTACCCGCCGGGTGCAGGCCATGATGCGGCAGATGGAAGACATCTCGCAGCGCATGGACTTTCTCCAAAGACGGCTGCGCGAATTGCAGCACAGTCCGGCCCCGATGGACCAGCGTGCGAACTTCCGCCGCGAACTCCGCGACCTGATGATCCTCACCCAGGAAAGCCCCACCAGCCTGCGCCGCCGCTGCGAGCGGATGCGCGCCCAGTACCGCGACTACGAAGACGCGAAACGGGAACTGTCCGGCGGGAATCTGCGGCTCGTTGTCTCGATTGCCAAGAAATACCGCAATCGGGGGATGAGCTTCCTCGACCTGATCCAGGAGGGGAACACCGGGCTGATGCGGGCCGTAGACAAGTACGAGTACCGCCGCGGCTACAAGTTCTCCACCTACGCCACCTGGTGGATCCGCCAGGCCATCACGCGAGCGATCGCCGATCAGGCCAGGACCATTCGTATCCCGGTCCATATGATTGACGTGCTCAGCAAATTGAAAAACACTTCCAAGAGGCTCTTGCAAGAAATGGGGCGAGAGCCGACAACAGAAGAACTCGCCGCAAGTGCCGACCTGTGCGTCGACGAAGTCCGGCGTGTGCTGAACATGGGCCGCCATCCGGTCAGCCTTGACCGGCCGGTGGGAGAAAGCGAGGATAGTTGTTTCGGTGAGTTCATCGAGGACAGCGGAAGCCTCAAGCCCGATAGGGCCGCCGCCAATGAAATGCTGCGTGACCGAATTGAAGCCCTCCTCAAAACGCTCACCTACCGCGAGCGGGAGATCATTCGGCTGCGTTATGGCCTCGGAGACGGGTATACCTACACCCTCGAGGAGGTTGGCCGGATCTTCAAGGTCACGCGCGAGCGTGTCCGCCAGATCGAAGCCAAGGCGGTCAAGAAACTTCAGCACCCCGTCCGGAGTCAGCAACTGGAAGGATTCCTTGAACGTGTGGCGGGTTGACGCAAATGGTCAAACCGCTGGCCTGCCGAGGGCCAGCGGTTTTTTTGTTTCCTCCGCTCGTTTCACGCCAAGCCGGAGGCGTGCGCCGGGATCGGCCTCGATCCGACACGGCGCGCCCGCCTCCGGCTTGTTGTTCCTCCGAGAGCACTCCAATCGCCGCCCCGCGGAGACGATTTCCACCCTCTATTGCAACCGCTAAGCAACAAAAATGCCTTCCGAGACCCACGTTGTCACCAGTACCCTTCGAACGCTGCACCGCATCCACCAGCAGCTCCAAGACTTGCGAGACCGCCTGGAGCGCGGCCCCCGCCTTGTCCGCGCCCAGGAAACGAATATTGAGCGACTGAGCCATGAGCTCGCCGGGCTTGAGGCCGAGGCCAAGTCTCTTCGCATCGCCACCGACAAGAAGCAGCTCCAGCTCGACTCGGGCGAGGCGCAGGTCAAGCGGCGCCAGCTCCAACTCCAGCAGGCAGCCGACAACCGCGAGTACCAGGCCCTCAAAGAGCAGATTGCCGCCGACCAGATGGCCAACAGCGTCTTGGCCGACGAAATTCTCGAGGCCATGGAGAAGATCGACCAGATGGCGGCCAGGTTGACTGCCGCCAGGGCCGCCGTCGAAAAGGCAAAGCAGGACGCGGCCAGGTTGGCCAAGGATTTCCAGGAAAAGGAACCGCTGATCCGGGGCGACATCGATCGGCTCCAGCAGGAAATGAAGCAGGCGGAGACCGACCTGCCCGGCGACTTCAAACTGCTCTACGAGCGGCTCGTCCGCTCGCGCGGGGAAGACGCCCTGGCCGCCGTCACCGGCGACTTTTGCAGCGGATGCAATCAGCAGATCCCGGTCAACATGATCAACTCCCTGATGCTGGCCACCCCGATCCAGTGCAAGGCCTGTGGCCGGCTCCTGTACTTGCCGGAGGATTACAGCAGGCGATGAGCGGCAACATGCCTTACCAGTTCCTCGATGCCGAAGAGGTGGTTCGCACGATTGACCGGCTCGGGATGCGAATCGCCGAACGATTTCCCAGTTCGAGCCTTTCACGCGTCTGCCGGCAACTGCTTTCGATCGCCAAACAGGCGAAGGCGCGGTCCGTCCAGATCGCCCGTCCGGTCTGGAGCTTGCGATTGCTGACCCTGCTGGTTGTCCTGGCAATCCTCGGCGTTTCCGCCGGGACCCTGACCACTCTGGAACTTCCATCGCGGCAGATCAATCTCCTCGAATTCATCCAGTTGCTGGAGGCGGCCATCAACGACCTTGTTCTGATCGGTGCGGCCGTCTTCTTCCTGTTTACCCTGGAGACACGGATCAAGCGCCGTCGTGCCCTGGCGGCCATCCACGAGTTGCGGTCGATCGCGCACATTATCGACATGCACCAGTTGACGAAAGACCCCGAACGGATTGCCTACCGCGGCATGGAGACGGCCTCTTCGCCGCGCGAGAAGATGACCGTCTTCGAACTGAGCCGCTATCTCGACTACTGCACCGAGTTGCTCTCCTTGACCGGCAAGATCGCGGCATTGCACGTGCAGAACTTCGACGACTCCGTCGCCCTCGCCTCCGCCAGCGAGGTGGAATCGCTCTCGACCGGCCTTTCGCGGAAGATCTGGCAGAAGATCATGATTCTCCACGCCATCGGCGGCGAGCAGCGGCCGGCCTCGCTTGTCGTCCGTGAAGAGTCGCGGAGCCCCGCGGAATAGAGAGCCCTGCCGGTCCGAATCCCCGCAAGAATGATCCAGCGCGAACAAGAGTCCGCACCATGCCCGCCCCTGCCCACACGCTCTGTTTCCGCGTCCGCTACAGTGAAGTGGATCCGATGGGAAGTTATTACAACTCGAGGGCGCTGGAGTGGTTCGAGCACGGCCGGGGCGAATTGGTGCGAAGCCTGGGCATGAGCTACCGTGAGATGGAGCAGCGCGGCGTGCTGCTGCCAGTCGTCGAGGCCCACGTGGAGTTTGTCGGCCGCGCCGCATACGATGATCTCTTGAAGATGACCTCCACGCTTTCCATGGGGGGCCGGGCGAGGTTCCGATTCGACGTCGCGATCGAGTCGGCCGCCACGGGCCAGTCGGTCTGCCATGGATGGACCGTGCACGCCGTCATCAGTCCTGCCGGCAAGCCGATCCGCCCGCCCGCCTGGCTGGTCAAACTCGCGGACTCCCGTGATGAGGGATGAAGGATGACATGGGGGAATCGTGGTGGAGGGCGGGAATTATGCAATAAGCTCCACGCAGCGGCAGAGCGCAAGAAAGTACTCGTCCTCGGCGACGGTGTGTTCTCTTGCGATCGGCCCTCCGTGGCTTGGCCTTTGCCGGTGTGCTCGTCGGCGACGCGGTCCAGGGTTCCTATTGAGATGAAACAAGATTGATCCTCTTGTATTGCGAGGAACCGGCCGTATGGTGACACGAACCGGCAGGAGCAACAGGCCAAACGACTTGGTCTGCTGGATACACTCCGCTCTGAGGAGCGTCCCAGTAAGAGGCAGAAAGCGACCTCAAGAAACTAGCTGCGTCTATTTTGTTGATCTGACCGACGGGCGATCCCCCGACAGTCGCTGCCGGGATCCCGGCGCGGTCAAGTGCAACGCCTTGTTCGGCGCGCCTATTTGAGGTAAGCTACGACTATTGGAGGATCTTGACCATGGCCAATGCCGCGACCAGTTCTTTGCCCATTGTCGTCGATGTCGCCGTCAATCTCACCGCAATTGTCCGACCAGAGCCAGAAGCCGGCGGCTATTCTGCTTCCATTCCTGCGCTTCCGGGCTGCCACACCCAAGGAGAGACGCTCGACGAGGTTCGCGCCAATCTCCGTGAGGCCGCCGAGGGTTGGCTCGCCGTCGCCCACGAGGACAGCCTCGCCCGCGACGCAACGGGGGAGGCCCCGTGAAGATCATCTCCGGCAAGCGCATGTGCTACATTCTCGAGCAACGCGGCTGGAGTCTGGCACGCATCAACGGCGCCCACCACGTTTATCGACACGCTGCCACCGGCCGAAGGACCGTAGTGCCGGTACATGGCAACCAGGATTTGAAACCCGGCACACAGCGCGGCATCATGCGCGATGCCGGACTGACAGACGCCGACCTGTGACACCACTACCGGGAAAGGCAAAAGGGACATCACTTCTGATTTTCCATTACCTTGCGAGGGCGGCCGGGGCCGCGCAAGGTGATCTGCTTCGGCGCGTGGGGTTGTAACAGGCTCGTCCTGGGCAGGAATGGGGCCATCAAGCGGCCTGGGCGACGAATCGAGTGGATCCAAAAACGGAAATGCCCCGAAAGAGTGATTGAGCATAGGGAAATTCCTGACGATAATCATTTGCGTGAGGGGCAACCCTCACCCTGTCGCCCTTCGTAGGTCCCTGCCCCGCCTACGAAGGGCTGTTTTTTGCGCGTCGGGCGACCGGGCGGGTAACGAAATGCCGTTGTCGGACTTTACGGTGGCAGGACCGCTCCTCCGGGTTCCGCTCGGCAAGCGGAATCTGCTTGAGAATCTGGCGGGTCGTTGCTTTTCTTGCGTTGCCGGTCGTGAGTCGGCATGGAGCACTCTTGAGGCGGTGGACGGATCAAGTGTTGGGATTACCGCGCGGCTTTTCCGCATTTGGAGGGGGATCTTCTTGTCCAAGTGCGGGCGCTTTGTCCGCGGGTTGACCACGTTTCACGCGGTCCATAGAATGTTGGCGGACTATCCCACCGCAGGGTGACCTCCGGCAGCGTCGTTGGTTTCGATGGCCGCTGAGTTGTGCTTTTCGAAGCTCATGCGGCCCGGACACTGGCGAATCGAGCCGGCACTTTCAGGTGTTCAGTTTGTCCGAGGCCCGGCCTGGGGCCGCGGCGGTAGACCGCCCTTTCCGGACAGGTACGTCGCCCGAGGCACGGCGATGGAAGGCGGCTTGCTTTGCGCGTTGTCGTTCGGGAGGCTATCCATGCAGATGAGCTTCGTTCCGATCCTGTTATTGCCGGCGGTCACGATCGGCCTGGCGGTGGTCTTGCTGTTGGTGGCCAATCTCCTCAATCCCAAGCGCCCGGGCCGCGTCAAACGCATGCCGTACGAAAGCGGCATGGACCCGATCCACGATACGCGCCGGCGGTTCGGCGTTCATTTTCATTTGCTGGCGATTGCCTTCCTGGTGTTCGACGTGGAACTGCTATTCCTGTATCCCTGGGCCGTGGCGATGCGGCCGGCTGCCCGAGAATCGGTGACCGCGAATCCGCCGATTGCGCATCGACAGGCCGACGTGTTGCAGCCCCCGGTCAGCGATATGGCGGGCAAGGCCGGAATCGACTGGACGCCGCGGCCGGCATTTCTCGGCGGCATGGTTCTCATCCTCCTTTTGACGCTGGGATTCGTGTATGACTGGCGCAAGGGGATTTTTCAATGGCGGTAGATTTGCCCGACAACGTACTGATTACCCGACTGGACGAGCTGGTGAGCTGGTGCCGCAAAAACAGCCTCTGGCCGATGCCTTTTGCCACGGCCTGCTGTGGCATCGAGCTGATGGCCACCGGCGCGAGCCGCCACGACCTGGCCCGTTTCGGGGCCGAGGTCTTCCGGTTCAGCCCGCGGCAGTGCGACCTGATGATTGTCGCCGGCCGCGTGGTGATGAAGATGCTGCCGGTCCTGCAGCGGATCTGGATGCAGATGCACGAGCCGAAATGGTGCATTTCGATGGGCGCCTGCGCATCGACGGGAGGCGTCTTTGACACCTACTGCGTCGTTCAAGGCATCGACCGCTTCCTGCCGGTCGACATGTATGCTCCCGGATGCCCGCCGCGACCGGAGCAGTTGATCCAGACGATCATCGATCTTCAGGAAAAAATCCAGAGCGAGGGGACGATGTTCGGCCGCGAATTTGAGGATCCCGAGCGGCAGAGGCCCAAGATGGCCCTCCGATTGGAGGGTCGCAAGGAGGCGGCTGAACTCGCACAGCGGCGTGGAACCCCGTGATTGGTTTATAATCGTGGTCCCCATTGCACGCAAACGCATTGCCCAGCACCGATGAGCACTCAAGAGACCGTGAAATCGCTCTCCCAGGCGTTTGGCCCGTTGCCGGCCAGCCATTTTCGCGGCCAGACGCGGGTGGTTGTGCCGGTGGACCGGCTTCACGAAGTGCTCAAGTTCCTCAAGGAGGGCCGCGGGTTCGACTTTCTGGTCGACATTACGTGCGTCGATTATCTTTATTACCGCGACGCGGTGGACCGCTTCGGGCTGGTTTATCTCGTGGCCAATACGGCAACGAACGAGCGGATCACGATCCGCGCACTGGTGAACGATCCCGACCCGGAGGCGCCCTCGGTGGTGGACCTGTGGCGAGGCGCCGATTGGATGGAACGCGAGGTTTGGGACTTGTTCGGCGTCCGGTTTACCGGCCACCCCGATCTTCGTCGGATCCTGCTGCCCGACGAGTTTTCGGCATTCCCGCTTCGCAAGGACTATCCGCTGCAGGGCCGAGGCGAGCGGCACAACTTTCCGGTGATCACGCGAGCTGAGAGCTGAGATGCCCCTGACCCGTTCCGAACTCTACGGCGAGCCGTCGGCCGACGAACCGCAGCAGTACCTGTGGACGATGAATTTCGGACCGCAGCACCCCGCCACGCACACCACCCTGCGCCTGGTCCTCAAGCTCGACGGCGAACGCGTGATCGAGGCCACGCCCGACATCGGTTATCTCCACTCCGGTTTCGAGAAACTCGGCGAACATCTCGACTACAACCAGTACGTCACGATCACCGACCGGATGAACTACGTTTCGCCGATGTCGAACAACGTGGCATGGCATACGGCGGTCGAGAAGCTGCTGGGGATCGACGTTCCGCCGCGGTGCAAGTACCTCCGCGTGATCGTCAACGAGTTGTCCCGCATCAGCGACCACCTGGTGTGCGTCGGCGCGATGGGGCTGGACACCGGGGCGTTCACCTATTTCCTCTACGCGTTCAATCCGCGCGAGCTCCTCTACGACATCTTCGAGGCCCTCTGCGGCGCCCGGTTCACCAACAGCTACACGCGGGTCGGCGGGCTGATGCACGATGCGTCGCCCAAGGCGATCCAGATGATCCGCGACTTCCTGGCCGGATTCCCGAAAGTGCTCGACGACCTGGAACGGCTCTTGAATCGCAACCGGATCTTCGTGGACCGGACGAAAGGCGTGGGCGTGCTGACCAAGGTAGAGGCGATCAACCGGAGCTGCTCGGGGCCGATCGCCCGCGCCAGCGGCGTCACCCGCGATCTCCGCAAGGACGAGCCGTACCTCGCCTATCCCGATTTCGATTTCAAGGTGTGCTGCGCGCAGGCGGGCGATTGCTATGCGCGGTATCTTGTCCGGCTGGCGGAGATGCGGGAGAGCATGAACATCGTGAAACAGGCGATCGAGAACCTGCCGTCCGGGCCGGTCAACATCGGCGTTGATGACCGCGCGGTGCTGCCGTCGAAAGGCCAGGTCTTTTCGACGATCGAGGGGTTGATCACGCATTTCGAGTTGGTGATGAGCAATCGCGGGTTCGACGTGCCGAACGAGGAGTGTTATTTCGCCTCGGAGGCCGCCAACGGCGAACTGGGGTTCTACATCGTCGGCGACGGCACGAACCGGGCCTACCGGGCCCGTTGCCGGCCGCCGTCGTTTATTCACTTCGCGATTTTCCCCCACCTGATCCGAGGCCACCGGCTCAGCGACGTCGTGGCCGTGCTGGGGAGTCTGAATATTATCGCCGCGGAATTGGACCGATAGATGCCCACCACTGAACCGCACCTCAGCGACGAAATCCGCACGGCAATCCGCGCGTACTTTCCTCGCTATCCGAACCGCCGCGCGGTCGTGCTGCCGGCTTTGCACGTCGTTCACCAGCGCCTTGGCCACGTGCCGCACGAGGCCGTGGTCGAAATTGCGGAAATACTCGAACTGGCTCCCGCCGAAGTCCTCGACACCCTGTCGTTCTACGGCTTCTTCAAACAAGACAAGCCGATGGGCAGGCTGCGGGTCTGGGTCTGCCGATCGATCAGTTGCGCGGCCTGCGGCGGCGAGGTGCTGCTGGAGCATCTCTGCCGCCGGCTGGGCGTCCGTCCGGGAGAGACGACACCCGATGGGCGGATCACTTTGGAGTTCGCCGAATGCCTGGGGGCCTGCGACCACGCCCCCGCCATGCTGGCCGGCGATACGCTGTACAAGAAGCTCACGGTTGAGAAAATCGACGAATTCGTGGAATCCCTCCGGTCCTGACAAGCGAACGAACGTGGCAGAATACGAACCGGTCCTCCTGGCCAACATCCACAAACTGGACAGCCATCGGCTGGCGACCTACGAGGCAGCCGGCGGCTACCGCACGCTGCGCCGCGTGCTTGCGGAACAGTCGCCCGCGGAAGTGATCGAGGTGGTCCGCGCCAGCAATCTACGCGGCCGCGGCGGGGCCGGCTTTCCCACGGGGCTGAAGTGGTCGTTTCTGCCGGAAGACCATCCGGGGCCATTCTACATGTGCGTCAATGCCGACGAGAGCGAGCCGGGCACGTTCTGCAATCGCGTGCAAATGGAGCTCGATCCGCACCAGGTGATCGAGGGGATCATCCTGGGCTGCTATGCGACCCGCGCGAGCACGGCCTACGTCTACCTCCGCTACGAGTATCCCCTGGCGCTGGAGCGGCTCGAAAGCGCGATGGCCGAATGCTATGAGAAGGGTTACCTCGGCAAGAACATCCTCGGCCGCGAATTCTCGCTGGACATCTACGTCCACCGCGGCGCCGGGGCTTATATCTGCGGGGAAGAGACGGGGCTGATCGAGAGCCTCGAGGGAAGACGGGCCTGGCCGCGGATCAAGCCGCCGTTCCCGGCCGTGGAAGGGCTCTTCCGAAAGCCGACGGTAATCAACAATGTTGAAACACTCACCTGCGTGCTCCACATCCTCGACCGCGGCGTCGACTGGTTCAAGTCGATCGGCACCCCTTCGGAGCCGAACAACCCCCGCGATCCCGGCAGCTACGGTCCGAAACTCTACGGGATCAGCGGACATGTGAACCGGCCCGGCCTGGTCGAGCTCCCGCTGGGCATCCCCTGCCGTGAACTGATCGAGGAGTACGGCGGCGGCGTCCGCCAGGGGCGGCGCGTCAAAGCGGTGGTGCCGGGCGGGTTGAGCACGGGCGTGATGACCGAGGCCGAACTCGACACGCCGCTGGACTTCAACGGACCGCTCCGCGTCGGCTGTCTCGGGCTGGGCACGGCAGGAGTGATCGTGCTGGACGAGACGTATTCCATGATCGATTTCCTTCATAACAGTTGCCGCTTCTTCGCCCACGAGAGTTGCGGCCAATGCACCCCCTGCCGCGAGGGCACCCACTGGGCCGTGGCCATGCTCCAACGGATCAAGGCGGGCCGAGGCCGGCTGAAGGATCTCGATTTGCTCCTGGAGATCGCCGACAACATCGGCATCATCCCGGGCACGACGATCTGCGGCCTGGCCGACGGCGCCGCATGGCCGATCAAGACGGCCATCCGCAAGTTCCGCAGTGAATTCGAGGATTTCATCCGGCGGACGAACCCGGCGGGCTACCTGGACCGGCAGCCGCCGCAGGCAATGGCCATGGTGGCTCCGCATGGAAATGGAAGCACCAGGTCCGAGGCACGAAGTCTGAAACACGAAATCCGCAAGAAATAGCAATGACCAGATTTACTCGTTCCCAGGCTCTGCCTGGGAACGCAAGGATTGCGAGGCTCCGCCTCGCCGGCAGCCGACTGGATGGTGGCCGGCCCGTAACCGACTGCACCGCAGAGCAGGCGGAGCCTGCAAGACAGGGCGTTCCCAGGCAGAGCCTGGGAACGAGACGAGAAGTCTTACGACTTCGGCTACCACTCGGCTGAACAGTTGCCAAGAAGCGAAGACGAATGCCCATCGCGATCATTGACGGACGTGAACTCGAATTTCCCGCCGGGGAGCGGCTCAACGCGATCCAGGCTGCCGAGCGGGTGGGGATCCAGGTGCCGTACTACTGCTGGCACCCGGGCTTGACGGTGGCCGGCAGTTGCCGGATGTGCCTGGTCGAGGCCGGCACGCGCAATGCCGCCACCGGCGAGATCAGCATGATGCCCAAGCTCGTGCCGGGCTGCAACACGCCGGTCCGCGACGGCGTGGTCATCGTCACCCAAAGCGAAAAGGTGCAGCAGGCCCGCGCCATGGTCGAGGAAGACCTGCTCCTGCGCCACCCGATCGACTGCCCCATCTGCGACAAGGCGGGGGAGTGCCTGCTGCAAGACTACCATTTCAAGTACGGGCAGGACGAGCGGCGGGCCGACATCCGGCCGTTCACCAGCCGCCGCCGCGACGTCGGCGACGTCACCCTCTTCGTCGACCGCTGCATCCTGTGCAGCCGCTGCGTGCGGTTCTGCCGCGAGATCAGCGGCACCAGCGAGCTGACGGTCGTTCATCGCGGCGCCCACGAGGAGATCGACGTTGCACCCGGCTTCCCGTTGCACAACAACCTCTCGGGCAACGTCGTGGATCTCTGCCCGGTGGGCGCCTTAGGTGACAAGGACTTCCTCTACCGGCAGCGGGTCTGGTACCTGAAGCGTCACCAAGGGATCTGCACCGGCTGCGCCACCGGCTGCTCGATCTGGGTCGAGGAGAACCAGGACCGCATCCACCGGCTCAAGCCGCGGGAGAACCCCCAGGTCAACCAATGGTGGATCTGCAACGAGGGACGCTACAGCTATCCGCACGTTCACAACGACCGGCGGCTGGCCCAGCCGCGGCGGCGCGACACCCAGGCCGTGGTTGACCTGGACTGGACCACGCTCCCGGCCGAATTGCTCCAGCGGCTCCGCGAGGCAGGCCGGCTGGCGGCGGTGCTCTCGCCCTATCTTTCCGTCGAGGAGGCTTACCTGCTGGCGACGCTCGTTCGGGGCGTCGATCCCGAGGCCCGGCTCATTCTCGGCCCGGTCCCGGTGATTGGTGAAGACGAGCGGTTTCCCAACGGTTTCACCGTCTCGGCCGAAAAATGCCCGAATCGCCGCGGGGTGGAGGAGATCATCGCGCGTTTCCAGAGCGGACGGATTACTACGTTCGATGCGTTCCCTTCCCAGTTGAAAGGCGGCCGGATTGGCGGCGTGTGGTTCTCCGGCGGATATAAGAAGGAGAACTGGATCGAGGACGAAAAGGTCCGCTCCTTGACAGCACTGAAGTTATTGGTGGTCCAGGACCTGTTCCCGTCGGCTGTCTCCGCACTGGCGACCTACGAGTTGCCCGGCGCGGCCTTCGCGGAACGCGACGGCTCCTACGTCAATCGCAACGACCATCTCCAGTCGGTCCGCTGGGCGGTGCGGCCGCCCTACGGAGTCCGCCCGGAAGGAACCTTATACTGGGAAATGCTCGGCCGCCCGGGCCTGTACAACGCCCGGGCCGTCCTGAACGAACTGGCCGCGGAGATCCCCTATTTCCACGTCGCCGGCGGCCCTGTGCCGGATGTGGGAGTGAATTTGAAAGTGAATTTGCTGGCAGAACAACCGGAGGAGATAGGAGTTAGAAGTTAAGAGTTGGAACTTAGGGCCAAGCAGGCAACTCGACGCCCTAAGTTCCAGGATCCACCCCTGTAAAGGTCGTTTAACCGCAGGCCCAGCGGGCCGCGCGTGGCGTGAAAGGCGGCATAGCCCTCGATCCTGTCGGTCGCCAGATAAGCCCGTGCCGCGTTCCAACCAACACGCGGCCCGCTGGGCCTGCGGTTAAACGATGAGTACGCAAATCGCTAAGATCGCGGGACCGCCCCCATGGCCGAAACCATCATCATCGCCCTCGTCAAAATCGCGCTGGTCATCGGCGGTCTGATGACGGCGGCCGCTTATTTCGTGCTCCTGGAGCGGCGCATGGCGGCCTGGATCCAGGACCGCCGTGGGCCGAACCGGGTGGGCATTCCGCTGACGCGGATACGCTTGTTCGGCCTGGGGCAACCGATCGCCGACGGGGTGAAATTCATCTTCAAAGAAGAATTCACGCCGGCACACGTCGACAAGCTCTTGTACTTCCTGGGCCCGGTCGTGATCTTCGTGGCCGCAATCGCCGCCTTTGCCGTGATTCCCTTCGGCAGCACGTTGCCGGACCTCGGCATCGAAGGCCTGCGAGGGCCCATCCATCTTCTGGTGGCTCCCGGCGTCGACGTGGGGCTCCTCTATGTTTTTGCCGTCAATAGCCTTGCGGTTTACGGCCTGATCCTGGGAAGCTGGGCGAGCAACGACAAGTACTCTTTTTTCGGCGGTATACGGAGCGGGGCCCAGTTGATCTCGTACGAGATCCCGTTGGGGCTGGGGATTCTGGGCGTGGTCTTCGTGGCCGGATCGCTGCAACTGGAAACCATCATCGGCCAACAGGCCCGGACCGGCGTTTGGAACGTGTTCGTCCAGCCCTTGGGTTTTGTCGTGTTCCTGGTCGCGGCGTTTGCCGAAGCCGCCCGCCTGCCGTTCGATCTGCCGGAAGCGGAGCAGGAGCTGGTGGGCGGCTATCACACGGAGTATTCGGGCATCAAGCTGATGATGTACCTGGTGGCCGAGTTTCTCCACATGATTACGGCCAGCTTTCTGATCGTGATCCTCTTCTTCGGCGGTTGGCATCTCTGGGGCCTGACGGGCGCGGGCGACGAGGTCACCTGGCCCATCGCGGTCCTGCGGGTGGCCGTGCTCCTGGCCAAGGTGACGCTGGTCGTCCTGTTCTTCATGCTCGCGCGCTGGAGCTGGCCCCGGTTTCGGTTCGACCAGTTGATGGACATGGCGTGGAAGGTGATGGTGCCGATGGGCCTGGTGAATCTCTTCGTGGTGGCCGTTTGGATCGAGTACGGCACGCGCCTCGTCGAGGCGCTGGGGCTTCACGGCGGGATCGTGATGGCGGCGGTCGGCTGGGCCGTGCTCGTCGCTACCTGGCTGGCCCTCACGTGGGCTGCGCCAGCGGTCGCCGACAACCGCCCCCGCCTCGGGCCGCCGTACGCGCAAGAGGAATTCGAGGAGAGACCGACGCCATGAAACCGGACGACAAGGACATCCAGTGGGTCGAAGAGCCGGATCTTGGGGCGTCGGGCAAGACCTACCTGCCGCTGTTCGTCGAGGGGATGACCACGACGATCAAGCACCTGCTCAGCCCTAAGATGACGGTCGAATTCCCCGAGGAGCGGCACCAGATCCCCGATCCGATTCTTTACCGGGGCGTCCACCGCCTGAACCGCGACGAACAAGGGCGGGTCAAGTGCGTGGCCTGCTTCCTGTGCGCCACGGCCTGCCCGGCCCACTGCATCGACATCGTCGCCGCGGAGAGCCCCTGGCCGGACCGCGAAAAATACCCGGCCAGCTTCACGATCGACGAGCTTCGGTGTATCTTCTGCGGCATGTGCGAAGAGGCCTGCCCGGTCGACGCCATCGAACTGACCAGCCTGTTCGACCTCTCGGGCAAGAGCCGCGAGGAGATGGTGTTTGACAAGGAGAAGCTCTTGAGCATCTACGACCGGACCAAGGACAGCGAGCCGATGCGGTCGGTCCGCATGGCCGCCGAGGGCAAGCCGGTCGGAGGCGAGAGGCCGGCGATACTGCCGGAAACCGAAGGTCCGCCCGAGATTGCCGAAAAAGACAACCTTGCTGAACCGGGGGCAACGCCGTGAACCATCCTCAATGGATCCTGGTCGCCGCAACCCTCCTGGGCGCGGTAGCCATGTGGCTTCTGCTGCCGCGGGTCCGCGACCGGGGCTGGCCGCTGGGCATCGTCCTGGGCGCGATCGGTCTCGGGCTATTGGCCTCGCAGATGCCGCGGATCGGCCACTGGACCACCGACAGCGTCTTCTTGGTCCTGGCCGCCGTGACGGTTGTTGCCGCCGTGGCGACCGTCACGTTCCGCAACCCGGTCTACTCGGCGATCTGGTTCGGATTATCGCTCCTGGGCACCGCGGGGCTCTTCCTGGTCCAAGGCGCGGCGTTTCTCGCCGTCGCCACCGTGATCGTCTACGCCGGCGCGATCCTGGTAACGTTTCTCTTCCTCCTGATGCTCGCGGATCCGCAGGGCCGGGCGTACTACGACCGCATCGGCTGGGAAACGTCGCTCTCCGCGTTCGCCGGCGCGGTGATCGTCGGAATTCTCTCCATGACGACGATCAGCGTCCTGACGAATCCTTCCGATCAACTCGCCGCGGCCGCCGCCACGGACCAACAGCGCGCCGAAGGCGTGCTCGGCGAATACCCGATTGCCGGGTTGGGATCGGCTCTCTTCGGCACTCACCTGATTGCCGTGGAGGTCGCCGGCGCGCTCCTCCTGGCCGCGCTGGTCGGCGCTGCGGCCATTGTCGCCCACGGCCGGGTAAAACCGCCTCCGGAGATCCCGGAAAAAGGCGACCCGGCAGCCGCTCGACAGACCGGGCAGGAGGCGGCGGGCGACGGTGAACCGGCCTCGCCGACGCGAACCCATGCCGCCGCGGAGCATCGCCGATGATCGAGCACGAACTCAATCTGCTGACCAACTTCCTGGTCGTCGGCGCCCTGCTCTTCGGCATCGGGCTGATCGGCTTCCTGACTCGCCGGAACATGATCATCATGTTTCTCTCGGCGGAGATGATGCTCCAGGGCGTTTCCGTCAGTCTCGTCGCCTGGGGCCGCTACTTCAACGATCTCGACGGGCAGATCCTCGTCATCTTCATCATCGCGGTGGCCGCCTGCGAGGCGGCACTGGCCCTGGCGTTGATCCTCATGCTCTTCCAGCGGCGCGGCAACCTCGACATCGCTCTGTGGCACGACCTTCGCGAGTCGAACCTGCCGCCGTACGTCGACCACGAACTGCCGGAGATCCCGCCGTACCAATCGGGGCCGTGGCCCACGCTCACGCCGGCCGGGCGCCGACCGGACCTGCCGCAGCAAGAAACGGACTACCGCAGCCATGTTTAGCATTCCCACACTGCTCGTCCTCGTGCCCGCGCTGCCCCTGGCGGCGACTCTGGCCACGGCTGCGCTGGGCAAGAAGGTCCTCCGCGAGCAAAGCCACTGGCCCGCCGTGGCGGGCATTGGGCTTTCTTTCCTCGCCGCCTTGCTGTTGCTCTTCCAGGTGCGTGCGGCGGTCGCGCAGGCCGACGCCGGGCCCGTCCGGATCGGTTACGAAGAGGTCGTCCGCCTCTGGACCTGGGCCAACGTGGAGGGCGCCGGCGGAATGGAGCCCGGCAGTCCGGGGCCTTCCCCGCCGCGGCAGATCGCGCTCATGGACTTCGCGGTCGAGGTGGCGCTCCGCGCCGACCCGCTCACCGCCGTGATGCTCGTCACCGTCACCTTCGTTTCGTTCCTGGTGGCCGTCTACTCGATCGGCTACATGCACGAGGATCCGGGCTACTGGCGGTTCTTCGCGTACATTGCCCTGTTCGTCTTTTCGATGACGATGCTCGTGTCGGTGAGCAACTTCCTGATGCTCTATATCTTCTGGGAAGCCGTGGGCCTGTGCAGTTATCTGCTCATCGGGTTCTGGTATCAGAAGCCGGAGGCGGCAGCCGCGGGCAAGAAAGCCTTCCTCGTCAACCGCATCGGCGACTTCGGCTTCGCCCTGGGTGTGTTTCTCATCTGGACGACCTACGGGACCCTCAATTTCCACGACACGATCCACGACACCGGCCTGACAACCATGGGAGTGCTGGGGCAGAGCCGCCTGGCCGAACCGGGACTCTTCGTCGCCGGCGGGATCGCCACGGCGATCTGTCTCTTGTTGCTCTTGGGGGCCTGCGGCAAGAGCGCGCAGTTCCCGCTGCACGTCTGGCTGCCCGACGCCATGGAAGGCCCCACGCCGGTCAGCGCCTTGATCCACGCCGCCACGATGGTCACCGCGGGCATCTACATGATCGCCCGCTGTGCGCCCTTGTTCCATGCCTCGGGCGACGCGTTTCAGGCCGTGGCGCTCATCGGCGGCTTCACGGCCCTGTTGGCCTCGGCCATCGCCGTCACGCAGACCGACCTGAAGCGGATCCTCGCCTACTCGACGATCAGCCAGCTCGGCTACATGTTCCTCGGCCTCGGGGCGGGCACGCTCCCGGGGATCACCGCCGGCATGTTCCACTTGTTCACCCACGCCTTCTTCAAAGCCCTGCTCTTCCTCGGCGCCGGCAGCGTGATGCACGCGATGGGCGGCGTGATCGACATCCGCCGCTTCGGCGGGCTCCGCCACCGCATGCCCACGACCCACTGGACCTTCCTCATCGGCTGCCTCGCCCTGGCGGCCTTTCCGGGGTTCTCCGGCTTCTTCAGCAAGGACGAAATCCTCGTTGCCTTGCACGAGAACTCGCTGGACGGCCCATCGCCGGCCCTCTACCACATCCTCTACCTCGCGGCTTCGGCCACGGCCTTCCTGACGGCCTTCTATACGTTCCGCGCATTCATCCTCACCTTCTACGGCCCGGAGCGGATCCCGCACGAGGCCGGCGACCACGCCCACGAGTCGCCGAACTCGATGACCCTGCCGCTGGTGATCCTGGCGATCTTCTCGGCATTCGTCGGCGCTTGGTTCTTTTTCACGCACGGTTTCAGCGAATTCCTCGCGCACACGCCGTCGTTGGCCTATCCGGCGATGCATACCGAGGAGGCAGCCCACGCCCCTTCGGTCCATGCCGGCGTGATGGTCGCCAGCGCGCTGGTCGCAGTAGCGGGGATCGGCCTGGCGTGGCTGCTCTACTTGCGCTGGCCGAAGACCGTGGACCGGCTCACCGCGGCGATGGACGCGGTCGGCCTCTACCGGCTCTCGTTCGGCAAGTTCTACATCGACCAGGCGTATCACGTGCTCGTGGTCCGGCCGCTGGCCGGTCTGGCGTGGGCGAGCTACTGGTTCGACCGCTACGTGGTCGACGGCCTGGTGGATCTCATCGGCCTGGCGCCGCGGGGCGCCGGGGCCGTGCTCCGCTCGTTGCAGTCGGGCATGGTGCAGTTCTACGCCCTGGCGATGGTGCTGGGGGTGCTGGTCCTGATCGTGGCCTTGCTTGTTTAATCCATCATGGTAAGCCTACAGCCCAACCTGCTCCTGGCGACGTTGCTCTTGCCGCTGGCCGGCGCGGTCCTGGCCGCCGGGGACCGTATCCGGGCCCGCCAGAGCGCCCTGGTCACCACCGTGCTGACGTCTCTGCTCGCCGCGCTGTTGGTGTCCCAGTATCCGCCCGGCGCCGAAGCCTTCGCGAAGGTCGACTGGTCCTGGCTGGGCTGGACCGAGGCCCCGGTCGACATCCATTTCAGCATTGCCCTGGACGGCCTGAGCCTATGGCTTTATGGGCTGACCTCGCTACTGATGGTCGTGGCGGTGCTGGTGAGCTGGGATGCCGTCCGGGAACACTCCCCAGCCTATTACCGGCTCTTGCTCTTGCTGGAGACGGGAATGCTGGGCGTCTTCGTCGCTCGCGACATCATCCTGTTCTATGTCTTCTTCGAGTTCACGCTCATTCCGCTCTTCTTCTTGATCGGGATCTGGGGGAGCGAAGAGCGCCGCCACGCCGCAGTGAAGTTCTTCCTTTTCACCCTGGCCGGGAGCGTGCTGACCTTTCTGGGTCTCGTGGCCATCGTGCTGTGGGACTATTACGCGTCGCCGGGCCGGATGACGTTTTCGATCCCGCAACTGGCCGCCAACCTGGCCGAAAACCCCATGCCTTTCGGCCTGCAACTGGCCATCTTCCTGGCCCTCTTCGCCGGCTTTGCCATCAAGGTGCCGCTCTTCCCGCTGCACACCTGGCTGCCGCTGGCCCACGTGCAGGCCCCGACCGCGGGGAGCGTGATCCTCGCCGGCGTGCTCCTGAAAGTCGGGACCTACGGCTTCGTGCGGTTCAATCTGCCGATGCTGCCCGAGGCGACCGCCTGGTGCATGCCTTGGCTCCTTGGGCTCTCCGTGGCCGGCATCGTCTATGGCGCCCTGGTCGCGCTGGCTCAAGAGGACATGAAGCGGCTGATCGCCTACTCCAGCGTCAGCCACCTGGGGTTTTGCATGCTCGGCGTTTTCTCGTTGAACCGCCTGGGAGTGCAGGGCGGCGTGTTGCAGATGATCAACCACGGGCTTTCCACCGGCGGGCTGTTCGCCCTGGTCGGCATGCTCTACGAGCGTTACCACACCCGCCAGATCCGCGACTACGGCGGCATCGCCCGCCGGCTGCCGGTGTTGGCCTTCTTCATGCTCGTGATGACGCTGTCGAGCATCGGCCTGCCGGGGCTCAACGGCTTCGCCGGAGAATTCCTGCTCTTGCTGGGCATGTTCCAACGCGCCTGGACGGAAGTGCCGCCGGGGTGGACGATCCTCCTGCGTGTGATCGCCGTCGTTGCCGTCTCCGGCGTAATCCTGGGAGCATGGTACATGCTCAATCTTGTCCAGCGGGTGTTTTTTGGACCGCTCCGAGAGCCCAGCCTCGATTCTCACCACGAGCATCCGCCGGTGCGGGATCTCAACATCCGTGAGGTCATGGCGCTGAGTCCGCTCGTCGTGTTCATCGTCTGGATCGGCATTCAGCCGTCGTTTTTCCTCGAGCGGATGACGCCCACCTTAAATCGCATTGCGGCACAATCCGAAAAGGCCCTCCAGAACCAAATCGCCTCAGAGACGCCGACAGCCGCGCATCTCCCCTCTCCCGTCTTCGGGAGAGGGGCCGGAGGTGAGGGCAGCCGGAACCCAGCGGCGGCGTCCATCCACTTGCCCCACATTGATCCCAATGCTTCCACCTCGCCTTCATCTCCGCCACGGCAATCGCGTTCGGACCGCGAATCTCTTCCACCCTCCGCGACAGCAATCACACCAGCCGGGCTCCTTCCTGTCAACCTGCCTCCCGTGAGCCTCGCCCTGTTCGCGGCGTCCATCGACGAACACGACCAAACCGCAGAGTACCCGCTAGCGCCGACTACCCTCACCCCCGGCCCCTCTCCCGAAGACGGGCGAGGGGAGCCCGATATCCACTCGCCCTTAACGGGAGGCGGATCGCCTCCCTCGTCCCTCATTCCCCTCTACCTCCTCACCCCCGAAATCATCCTCGTCGCCGTGGCCGTATTGATCTACGTCGCCGGTGCGTTCTTTGAAACCAGTAAAGCCTGGAGCTGGATCGCTCTGGCCGGCGTGTTCGCAGCGGGCCTTGCTCTCTGGGAAGTCTCCGGCCAGACCGCGGCCGACGCATCCCTGCTCGTCGATCCTCTATCCTATTACGTCCGCTGGCTCACGCTCGGCGTGGCAGCCCTGTTCGTATTGCTTACTTCGCGTCCGCTCACCGCGCCTGGAACGCCGGAATACGTCGGCTCGCTTCTGCTCGTCGTCGCCGGAACGATGCTCGTCTCCTGGGCCGGCAACCTGGTCCTCCTGTTCGCCGGCCTGGAACTCGTTTCCATTCCGACCTACATCCTCCTCTTCCTGGGCCGCCGCGAGATCACCTCCCGCGAGGCCACGGCCAAGTATTTCTACCTGAGCATTCTGTCGTCGGCGCTCTTGTTGTATGGGCTGAGCTTCCTCTACGGGGCGACCGGCTCGATGGACCTCGGCGCCGTTGGAGAGGCCACAGCCGGATCGGCTGCCGGGCGTCTCGCCCTGGGGCCGATGGCCAAGATCGCCCTGGTGCTGATCGTCGCCGGGCTCGGATTCCGTATCACTGCCGTTCCCTTCCACTTCTATGCCCCGGACGTCTACCAAGGCACCACGCACGGCAACGCGGGCCTGTTGTCGATCATCCCGAAGATCGCCGGCCTGGCCGCCATCGTCCGTCTCACGACCGTGCTCCTTGCCGTCCCGGATCTTCAGCCCTATGCGTGGCGGATCGCCCTGGCCCTGTCGGTCGTAACGATGACGCTGGGCAACGTCATGGCCCTCTGGCAAGACAACATCCGCCGGCTGATGGCCTACTCCTCGATCGCCCACGCCGGCTACCTGCTCATTCCGCTGGCCGTCTTCCTTGCGCCGGGACCGGGACTGCCGGCGGCATGGGACGGGATCGGGGCCCTGCTTCTCTACTTGCTGGTCTACGCGGTGGCCACGATCGGCACGTTCGCCGCCCTCGCCGCACTCGGTTCCGAAGACACCCAGATCGACGGCGTCGATCAATTGGCGGGCCTCGCCTGGACCGGCGGCTCGGTCCGCCCGATCATGGCCTGGTGTCTCGCCGCCTTCATGTTCAGCCTGGCCGGCATTCCGCCGCTGGCCGGGTTCTGGGGCAAGCTGGCCGTTTTCTCCAGCGCACTGGGCGCTGGGAATGAGGGAGATGGTTTCCGCGGATGGTTCATCGCCCTGGCGGTAATCGGCGTGCTCAATGCGGCCGTCGCGGCCGCGTATTACCTGCGAATCATCGCCGTAATGTTTTTCCGTTTGCCGCTGGCGACGCCCGGAGTCCAACGCGGCGCCGGCGGGGCGGGCCTGGCCGCCGTGCTCTGCGGCCTGCTCGTGCTCCTGATCGGCGTTGGCCCGGGGCCCTGGATCCGAAATGCCAACCAGGCCAGCCCCGGAAGGCAAGGGGTTCAGAGTTCAGGGTTCAGGGTTCAGCAAGAGCCATATCCCAGACCCCTGCCGGCTCGTCCGGCAGGTGAACAAGATTGGAGCGCTAACATTCGTAATCTTGATCTTAATCTTAATCCTCTTTCCTTCGGCTGCGGCCCAAGGCCGCGCCAAGCTCTTCGTTCCTCTGCGTTGTCCTTTCCTGCGTCCGCCGCTTGGTCAAGCCGGCAGTGGTCGCAAACTGCTTCTTCAGCGTGTTTTAGCTCACCAATCTCCTTCACCGGCCAGGCGAGCTGGGCCGGAATCGCTTGACACCCGACCTCCTTGCTACCGTCTCCTTTGATTCTCGACTTCTTGAATTCGCCATGCCTCGGATTCGAACCAGTGCGGCGGGACTTGCGCGGCTGCTGAATGCTGCCGCATGGCCGATCTACGTCCTGGACGACGCTCAGAGAATCGTGTTCTGCAACGAGGCGTGCCTGAACTGGGTCGGCCAGACGTCGGACGAGCTGGTCGGAATCCGGTGTGCGTACCACTCGAGTCCGACCGTCGTCGGGCTCGAGGCGATCGCGTCCGGCTTGTGCCCGCCGCCGGCGGCTTTGGAGGGCCGCCAGACCGCCGGCGCCG
>JABWBD010000472.1 GCA_013360685.1 Pirellulales bacterium | reverse complement strand
GAAGCCCCACCGGGGCGGCCCGAATGCCATCGGTGCGACGGTGGGGCGATGTGCGAACGCCACCACGGGCCATCGGCGCGACGGGGTCCGCCGTGGTGGTTGGAATTTACCCAGAGATTCTGCTGAGAAGGCCCGATTGGTTAGGGCCTCTTACCCACGGATTCCGCCGAAGACCCCAAAGACTGAGACCCTCGTGCTTCGCACTCAATAGCGCAAGAACCTCTTCTTCCTCACCGCCCTGCCAATCGGGTGGCACAAAAACAGGGACCTTGAAGATTTCCGCCGCACCGACTATCCTCGACGAATAATAAACATGCGTTCAGATTCCCAAGTGGACTGACGCCGCCACCGGGTATCCGCAGAACCTGAAACGAACAGGTACCCCGAGAGCCCCTCGCCGGAAGCCTCCGGTGGCGGGCCTTTTTTCTTGTGTTTTCCTGCCCCCCATTTCGATCCATGATCACTGTACCCGCGAACAGGGCAATCCATGCAACAGCCCCCTCACAAGAGCTAATGACCTCGTCTTGGCAAAACTCCTTTCCCACTTACAACTTCCGTCACGAGATCTCCCCATGCAACATAGCCGCGATGCGTTGCGTGGCCGACTGCATCGCACTTGGAATCGTCCCCACCAATGTTGGGCTGCATCCCGATCGATTGATTCTGAATCGTGGACTCTCGGACACTCCGACGACCATATCCCGGAGCGAAAAATCCAAGAATCTCCGCCGTGTCCGCCAGGTCGCAAGGCTCGAATCGCGACACTCGCCTAGTCCCTTCAACGCGCTACCCCCATGCCGCCCCGTTACCCCTTCTCCATCGCCGTTCCCCCGTCCACTCTCTTTTCGCCCCGCACCTGCCAACAGCGGCCCGGACGACGTAAGATGTCGGTCTACGGCAAACGCTCCGTCCCTCCGCCGATCGATCACGAGGAAACACCCATGCGAACCCCCTTCGCCCTCCTCCTCCTGAGTCTCTACTTCTACTCCGTTCCTGCCGCTGTCGGACCCGACATCTTGATCGCCGACTTCGAGGGCGGGGACTACGGCCTTTGGAAGGTCGAAGGCGAAGCCTTCGGCCCCGCGCCGGCTCGCGGCACTCTCCCGCACCAGATGCCGGTGAGCGGCTTCGAGGGCAAAGCCCTGGTGAACACCTTCTTCAACGGCGACGGCGCCACCGGCACACTGACCTCTCCACCCCTGAAGATCGAACGCCACTACATCAACTTCCTCCTCGGCGGTGGCGGAGACCCGGAGAAAACCTGCATCAACCTGCTGATCGACGGCGAGATCGTCCGCACCGCCACCGGCCCCAACACGGCGCCCGGCGGCACCGAAGCCCTCGATTGGCACTCCTGGGAAGTCTCCGATCTGGCCGGCAAAGACGCAACCATCCAGATCGTCGATCGCGCCACCGGCGGCTGGGGACATATCAACGTGGATCAAATCGTTCAGTCCGACCGCAAGATCGCCAACGTCACGCTCGCCCGCGAACTGAAGATCGATAAGCCCTACCTTCATCTGCCGGTCAAGGGCGGCGCTGCAAAGCGGCGGATGCGGTTTGTCGTCGATGGAAGCATGGTCCGCCAGTTCGATATCGAACTGGCCGAAGACGGGCCTGATTTCTGGACGTATACCGAGACCGCCCCTTACCGCGACAAACTTCTGCGGATCGAGGTCGATCGCATGCGAGCCGAATCGGACGCCTTGGAGCGAATCCGACTTGCCGACACTTTGCCGGGCGAGGACCTTTACCAGGAACCGCTCCGGCCGCAGTTCCATTTCTCGCCGGCCCGGGGTTGGACGAACGACCCCAACGGCCTGGTCTACTACGACGGCGAGTATCACCTCTTCTTCCAGCACAACCCCTACGGCACGGCCTGGGGAAACATGACCTGGGGCCACGCGGTCAGCACGGATCTCGTCCATTGGCAGCAACTGCCCGACGCGATCCACTTGGACAACCTCGGCACGATCTTCTCCGGCTCCGCCGTGGTCGACCAGGAAAACACCACCGGCTGGCAGACCGGCCGGCACAAGCCGATCGTCTGCATCTACACCTCGGCCGGCGGCACCAATGCCGAGTCGCAAGGCAGGCCGTTCACGCAGTCGATCGCCTACTCCATCGACCGCGGCAGGACCTGGACGAAGCACGGCGGCAACCCCGTGCTGGACAATATCCACGGCGGCAATCGCGACCCCAAGGTCATCTGGCACGCACCGAGCAGCCAGTGGGTGATGGTCCTGTACCTGGACGAACGCGGCAAATTCGGCCTCTTCGGCTCGCCCGATCTCAAGAAATGGACGAAACTCAGCGACCTGCCGTTTCCCGAGGGGCACGAATGCCCGGACCTCTTCGAACTGCCCGTCGATGCGGATCCGGCTCTCCGGCGCTGGGTGGCTTGGGAAGGCGGCGGACGGTACCTGGTCGGCCGGTTCGACGGCAAAGCGTTTACCGCCGAAAGCGGCCCCCATCTCTCCAAGTTCGGACCGAACGACTATGCGGCCCAGACTTATAGCGACATCCCCGCCTCCGACGGCCGCCGAATCCAGATCGCCTGGATGGCGGGCGGCAAGTATCCCGGCATGCCGTTCAACCAGCAGATGAGCGTCCCCCGTGTGCTCACGCTGCGGACCACGCCCGAAGGCATCCGGCTCTTCTTCGAACCGGTCGAAGAGCTGAAAAAACTCCGCGACAAGCATCACGGCTGGAAAGACCTCGCGCTCGGCCAGGCCCCGAAGCCGCTCGAGGGTATCGCCGGCGACCGATTCGACATCGAAGCAACCTTCGATCTTGCGAAGGCCGAAACGGTCGGCCTGGAGATCCGCGGCCAGAAGATCGAGTATTCCGCGGCCGACAAGCAACTACGCGCCCTCGACAAGGCCGCGCCCTTGGACGCCGTCAGCGGCAAGATCAGACTGCGGATCCTCGTCGACCGCACCTCGATCGAGGTCTTCGCCAACGGCGGGCGTGTCCAGATGGCCGGCTGTTACCTGCCGGAGTCGGACAACAAGGGCTTGGCGGCTTACGCCACGGGCGGCCATGCCGCCGCCGTCGCACTGGATGTCTGGGAACTGCGGTCCATTTGGAAGGAAAAGGAGAACCTATGAACGTCCCACGGCTTGCCTCTGCCGTCGCGGCGGCAATTCTCGCGATGCTCGTCAATGCCTCCGCTTCGCACGGAAACGAAGAGACCGCCGGTCCCAGTTGGCCCGACTTCCACGGCCCGGGCCGGACGAATGTCTCTCCCGAAACCGGCCTCCTGAAGAAGTGGCCCGATGGCGGCCCGCCGCTGGTCTGGAAGTTCTCGGAGTGCGGCAACGGCTACTCCGGAGTGACGATCGCCGACGGGATGATCTTTACGGCCGGCGATTTCGAGGATGTGGAAACGCTGGTCACCCTGGACCTCGACGGCAAGCGGTTGTGGAAAGCGCCCAATGGCCAGGCATGGCTCGGCGCCAGTCCGGGTTCGCGAACCACGCCCACGTACTGCGACGGCGCTTTGTACCACATGAGCCCCACCGGCCGGCTGGCTGCCTACGAGGCCCGCTCCGGCAAGGAGCTCTGGGCAGTCGACCTCGTCCAGCGGTTCGATGCCCAGTACGGCATCTGGGGACTGGCGGAGAATGTCGTCGTCGAAGACGGCAAGATCCTCTGCATGCCCGGCGGTTCGAAGGGCCGCGTCGTCGCTCTCGACAAACGGACGGGCGCGACCCTCTGGACCAATACCGAAATCGAGCACTCGGCCGCCTACTGCTCGCCTGCCGTCGTCACGCACGGAGGGGTCCGCCAGTTGCTCACCCTCACGCAGAAATCGCTGGTCGGCGTCGATGTCCGTTCCGGAGAACTCCTCTGGTCGGCCCCCTTCGAGCCGACCTCCCCGCAAAACGCCCTCACGCCGGTCTTCAAAGACGGCTATGTCTTCGTCGCCTGCGGCCACTCTACGGGCGGCACGCTCATGAAGATCGACATGGAGGCCCGCACTGCCTCGACCGTCTGGTTTCGTAAAGACCTCGACAATTGTCATGGCGGTGCGGTCCTCGTCGACGGGAAGCTCTTCGGGTGCGGTTGCCGAATGGGCGGAAAGAACTTCTACTGTGTGGACTTCCTCACCGGCCAGACCCGCAAGCTCGATCGGTCGCTGGGCAAAGTCGCCATCTCCTGCGCCGAGGGCATGATCTATGCGCTGAATCACCAAGGAATCATGTCGCTCTTGGAGGTCACGCGCGGCGGGTTCGACATCGTCAGCCAGTTCAACTTGGGCAAACGCCCCGCCAACACCTACCTGGCCCACCCCGTGATCTGCGGTGGCCGCCTCTATATCCGCTCCGAGCAATCGCTCTATGCCTATGACATTCGTGCGAAATGAAGCTGCTTGCGGATAGGATTGTGAAGAAAACTCGGATTGGGTAAACTTCGCCGGCCATGTGCCCGACTATCCATGAGGGCATGGCCTGGGGTGATGTAAAAGGGGACTTCCTCCACACGATCTTGTATCTTCACTCCCGCTAAACCGCGATTACTTGCGGTGCCTGTCCCCTCATCAGACCGGGCATCGCCTGGGAAACAAGGATGTGGATATGCCGGGCATCGCACGGGAAGACCATCGCTTTCTTGTCGAAATCATCAAGCCGTCCCATTATGATGACGATGGCTACGTGATCCAGTGGCAGAGGGCTTTTGTCCCCTCAAACTCCCTGGCTTGCCTATACTCGCTCGTCCAAGAGGCCGCTCAGCGGCGTGTGCTCGGGCCCAATGTGGCCATCGAGCCTCGCCTGTACGACGAGAGCCACACCGTCATCCCCACCCGCCGGATCATCGCCAGGTTCCAGGCCAACGGAAATCGGGGGATCGTGTTCCTCGCCGGCGTCCAGACCAATCAGTTTCCCAGAGCGGCGGACCTGGCCGCCGAGTTCCGCGCGGCGGGTATTCCCGTGGTCATCGGCGGGTTTCACGTCAGCGGTTGCCTGGCCATGCTCCCGCAATTGCCCGAGGAGCTCAAGGCTGTCCTGGCAGCCGGGACAACGCTCTTCGCCGGTGAAGCCGAAGGCCGTATGGCCGCCCTGCTCGACGACGCTTTCCACGGCCGGCTCAAGCCCGTCTACAACTACCTGGGCGACCTGCCCGACCTTCAGGGTCAGCCCACCCCGATACTCCCCCGCGAGGTGGCCAGCCGCTCGATGTTCTGTGCTCCCTTCGATGCCGGACGCGGCTGCCCGTTCCAGTGCAGCTTCTGCACCATCATCAACGTGCAGGGCCGCAAGTCGCGCTACCGCACGCCCGACGACGTGGAGGCGATCGTGCGGGCGAACGCCGCGCAGGGCGTCAGCAAGTTCTTCGTCACCGACGACAACTTCGCCCGCAACAAGAACTGGGAGCCGATCCTCGACCGGCTGATCGAGCTGCGCGAGAAGGAGGGGTTCCGCATCCGCCTCCTGCTGCAGGTCGACACGCTCTGCCACCGGATCCCGGGCTTCATCGAGAAGGCCGCGCGCGCCGGCTGCAACACGGTCTTCATCGGGCTCGAGAACATCAACCCCGAGTCCCTGATGGGGACCAAGAAGCGCCAGAACAAGATCTGGGAATACCGCGAGATGCTGCAGGCCTGGCGCAGCCACAAGGTCATGACCTGGGCCGGCTACATC
>JABWBD010000063.1 GCA_013360685.1 Pirellulales bacterium | reverse complement strand
GCGGCTGCGGATCGGCGGAGGGGGGCGGCGCAGCGGCAGGTTCCGCCGCGGCATGCCCCGCCGCAGCAGACTTGGCTCGCTCGAACAGCTCGGAAAACGACCCGGCATCCGCGGTTCCCTGCCCCAGAGGCGTGGGCGCAGCGGGAGGCGGCTCAACGACGGGAAGCACAGCAAATGTCTCGACTCTCAACTGCGTCATGGCACTGTCTTCGAGTTACGGTCCACCAACTCCGCACGCCATCCCCGGACTACTCCGCCATTCCAGTTCCCCGTCCCGCCTCGGTTGAGTCATGGTCGCGTCCTCGGGACCTGGCCGAGCCGTTCTTGGGCATTGTTGGCCATTGCCGACTCCGGCTCTCCCTCGCGGATCCGCCGCAGCACCTCGTCGATCTTCTGGGTTTCCTCCTGGGTCTTGAACTCGCCGACGATCTTGGCGCGTTTGCTGTCGGGCATCTCGCGCAGGAGCATCACCACGGCCGCCATTTCCTGCTTGTCAAGCATCTCGGCGAGCAGCTCTTTCGCCTGCTTGGGCTTGACCGTTTCCAGGATCCGCCGGACCTGATCGCGCCCGGCCGTGCGGACCTCTTCCTGGAGTCCGGCCAGTTCCGTCTCGTATTGCGTCCGTTGCTGGTTGTACTGTTTCTGGGCGCTGGAGAGCTGTTGCTGGTCGGACCGCATCTGACCCAGCGAGTTGGCCAGGGACTGCTCGCGCAACTGGAGGTTCAGGTCCTTGGCTGCGCGAGCTTCGAGGATTTCGTCATAGGAAACCTGGTCCGCGGGAATTTCCTTTTTGTCCAGATCGGACTTTGCCCGCAGGGCGAGCGGGTCGATCCCCTGGGCGACGGCCAGCATCTGGATCAGCTTCGCGCGGTCCATTTTCCACTTCACCCACAACTGCGCGGCAAGGATCGTCTCGGCAATGATGGTTGCCAGGCAGAAGTAGAGCACGGCACTGGTCAATCCCTGCAGCAGGCGTCCGATCATCGGGGCACCTCCAGCACACTGCGAATCAGGGCGGCCTCATCCAATTGCTTCCTCTCGCGCAGGCCCTCTTCCTCGCGATGCCGCTCGAGTTGCCGCTCGCGGAGGTTTTCCAGCACCTTGACCTGGCGGTTCGCCTCGGCCAGCACGGCCCGGCGGCGCTCGATCTCCTCGGCAACCGCTGCACGCTGCTTCTCGAGGTACTGGATTTGGACCCGCACCAGCATGTCGTGGCGCTGCGTTTCCAGTAGTCGCTCCACGTCGATCACGCCCGGAGCGGAGGCGTTCCGGTACACGTCGGCCATCTGGGCGAGCAGTTCGGCAAGCCGCCGGTGCTCTTCCTGAAGGGCCGCGTCCGCCTGGTAGGCCTGCGCCAGCTCCGCGCGCCGCTCGTCGCGCGCGGCTTCCCGGATCTTCAGCAGTGTGGCCAGCCGGAACGTGAACTTCGCCATGGCGGATCGCGGGTCCTTACGACGGGTTGGAAGGTTGGGCGGCACGCGGGCCCTGGGCTTTCGCCGCGGCCAGCCGTTGCGACGCCAATTGGGTCAACTGCACCAGTCCGCTCGAAGCCTGCTCCAGGGTCGCCGGTTCATCGACGCGTTGCCGCAAGTAAGCGTTTATGGCATCCTGCAGGTCCACCGCAAGGTCGACCGCCGAGTTGCTGCCCTTCCGGTAGGCGCCGATCGAAATCAGGTCTTCGTGGTCGCGGTAGGCGGAGAGCAACTCCCGCAGCAACAGCGCGCCGCGGCGGTGTTCCTCGCTCGTCACTTCCGGCATCAACCGGCTAAGGCTCCCCAGCACGTCGACCGCCGGATAGTGGCCCTTGGCCGCAAGCTTCCGCGAAAGCCAGATATGTCCGTCGAGCAAGCCGCGGACCGCGTCGCTGATCGGCTCATTCGGATCGTCGGCTTCGACGAGGACCGTGTAGAACGCCGTGATGCTCCCCTTGGGGCTTCGCCCGGCCCGCTCCACGAGCTTCGGCAAGAGCGCAAAGACCGAGGGAGGATAACCGCGCGTCGTGGGCGGTTCGCCCGCGGCCAGGCCGATCTCCCGCTGCGCCATGGCGAAGCGGGTCAGCGAGTCCATCATCAAGAGCACGTCCTTGCCCTGGTCGCGGAAATACTCGGCGATAGCCGTGGCGGTGACGGCAGCCTGCAACCGGACCAGCGCCGGTTCGTTGCTCGTCGCGACGACGACCACGCTTTTCGCAAGCCCGGCGGCCCCCAGGTCGCGTTCGATGAACTCATTGAGCTCGCGCCCCCGCTCGCCGATCAGCGCGATGACGATCACGTCCGCGGCCGTGTAGCGCGCCGCCATGCCGAGCGCCACGCTCTTGCCCACCCCGGAACCGGCGAAGATCCCGATCCGCTGCCCCTTGCCGCAGGTCAACAGGCCGTCGATCGCGCGGATCCCCGTGGAAAGCGGAACGTCGATCCGCGGACGCCGGCAAGGATGGGGAGGGTTGTTGTAGAACGAGGTGCGCTGGACCAGGGCGGGCTGGGGCTTGCCGTCGACGGCGTTGCCGGCGGCATCGAGCACCCGTCCCAGGAGTTCCTCGCCCACCCGAAGCCACCGCGCGGTGCGGACCAGGCGCACGCGATTGCCGTGACGCACGCCCGAAAGCTCCCGGAACGGATACAGGAGCGTCAGGTCGTCCTGGAACCCGATGACCTCGGCAGCCAGCGGCGGACCGGTCTGGCACTCGACCTCCGCCATCGCACCCACCGGCGCCGGGAAACCGGCCGCCGAGACCGTCATCCCCACGGTCCGGGCCACCGTCCCCGTCAAGGCGGTCGGCATCAGCGTCGTCAATTGCTCGGCAAGTTGCATAGATTTCAGTTCTAAGATCTCGTACTCTGCCTCAAGTCAATTCCTCCTCAATCCTCTCCAACTGCGCTTCAAACTGCTGATCAATCGTCCCAAAGCGGGTGTCGAGGCGGCAGCCGCCCAACGTGATCTCCGGATCGGAAATCAGCTCGGTCGGGGCGAGATGGGAGAATTCTCTGAGCAGTGCCTGGATCTGTGGCGCTAGCGCGGCGTGATCGGCCGGGTTGAGATGAAGGCGAAGCTGCGAGGATCCGGCCGCCAGTTCCAGCGCCTCCCGGACCAGGCGGACGGTGATCTCGGGCTCCGCTGCCAGTTCCCGCCGGACCAGGCGAGAGGCAATCGCCGCGGCCAGGTGGACCGCGCTTTTTTCCCAATGCCGCAGCCATGCCTGCTTCGCATGCTCCACTTCCGCAACAGCCTGGCGCAGAGCGGGCAGGAGCGTGGCCAGTTGTTGGGCAAGTTGTTTCTGGACGGACTGCTCGAACGACTTCTGTCCCGCCTGGCGCCCGTCGGCTTCGGCCCGTTGGCGAATCACGGCAGCTTCCTGCCGGGCCTTGGCAATCACTTCGGCGGCTTCCGCGCGGACTTTGTCCAGGTAATGGCCGGCCTTGACCGCCATATCGTCGAAGTTGAAGGCGGCGGTTTGGATACCGCGGTTCTGGTCGTTGGCTTTGATAACGGTGGACATCCCGGATTCACTCCGATGCTTCATGTCGCTCTCACGCCGCTGCCAGGGCCGCGTGGGGCAAGCGAATCCGCCCCTGGGCGGCCAGCCGGCGCGCGAGCTCGACCAGTTCGGATCGCGCCTGCTCGACGTCGCTCAGCCGTGTCGGGCCCAGGTGGACGAGGCGACGGCGGACCGTTTGCGCGGCCGCTTGAGGCAATTGCCGAAGCAACCGGTCGATCAAGTCCTGCGGCGCGCCGACCAAGGCGAGAATCGCCATTTCCGGGTCCGTGCCGGCGAGGATCACCGCGAGGCTCCGGTCGTCGAGTTGGGTGAAGTCGTCGAAATCCAAATGTTCCGGCTGCAGACGCTCGGCCAGCCGGCGGTCGTAGGAATTGAGGGTGTCGAGGATCTGCATCCCCACGCGCTGCTCGGACGCGGCAAGGATGCCGGCGATGGCGGAAAGGCCTGCCACCCGTCGGCGCTGCATCCGCACCAGTTCCGAGAACCGCGACTCGAGAGCCTCCTCCACTTCGTGCAAAATGGCAGGGTCGGTCTCCTCCAGGTCCACGAGCCGGCGGATCACGTCGACTTGAAGCGCCGGTTGAAACCGGACGAGCACCGCGCCGGCACGCTGCGGCGGCAGATGGGAAAGCACCAAGGCAATCGTCTGGGGCCGCTCGGCAGCCAGGAGGCGCGCGAGTTTGTCTGACTCGGCTTCCTGGAGAAACCGGAATGGAATCTCTCCACCTTGCCGCGGACTGTCGGAGGCCGCGGGAGTGGCCGACGACGCCGCGGCCGACGGTTTCCCGGATATGCGGATATCGAGTTCGACTCCCCGCGCGCTTTCTTCCGTCTTGGGACCGGTCTGGAAGAACTCGTCGATCACGCGTCGCTGTTCCTGTGGATCGATCTCGCCGAGTTCGACGACCGCACGGCGGACGAGCCGGGCATGAGCGGCATCCATCTTATCCAGAAGGACGTCCGCCGACTTACGGTCCAACGCGGCGACGAGAATGGCGGCTTTTCGGATTCCTTGATCGCGATTCATGCTTCGGCTCTAGTCCAATGCGGTTTACCCAGGATGTCCGATCCAGGTGCGGAGGATGTTCGCGGCTGCATCAGGGTCTTCGGCGACGAGCAGCGACAGTTCGTCTTTCAGCGACGTTCCCGACTGGAAACGCCGGAGCCGCCGCTCCGCCGCCGTGGCGCCTTCTTCTTCCTTTTCTTCCGGTTCTTCTGCGCGCGCACTCAGAAGGGTGGTCCTGACGGGAGCGGGGAGCGGAGCGGAGCGGACCATCGAGCGGAGCATCGCCAGGCTGACCAGGGCCAACAGGATCATTCCCAGCGTGGTCCACGACTGGCCGAGCCAGGCAATGGCTTTCTCGCTCATCGCCGGCTGAGGTACTTCCGGCATGGTAATATCTTGAAACTCGGTGACCGTGACCAACTGCGTCGGGTCGGCAATGCCCTCGGCCGGCGGGAGCAAGCCGGCCACGTGCTTTTGGATGTCGGCGATCCTTTGTTGCCGGATCGGATCCAGTTCCGCTTGCGTCGGTGTCTTCGGAGGGGCCCCGGCTTGCGCGTTGGGGTCGGGTGGATTCCGCTCGCGCCAGACCTTCTCGAAATAGCTCGTGGGGATGCCGATGGAAACTGCGACCCGCTGGGGGATCAGTCCCTGGTTTTCAAGCTCCACCGTGCTTCCTGAGAGGGCATTGACCGTCGTTTGTTCCGACTCTTCCTCTTCCTGGTGCGATCCTTTGGTTGTCGACGATGACAGCGCCATCGGCTGGTTCGCCTGGTAGCCGGGCCGGCCGGCCGGGTCCGCGCCGTCCTGGACGGTGGACCGGGTTTTATCGGTAACCTGGACCGCCACGGTTTTGGGGTCGTTTTTGACTTCGCGCTGGCGGTGCGAGCGTTTCGGATCGAGAGCCACGTTGACCGCAACGGAAACCCCCGGCACATACGACAAGGCGGCAAGAATTTCCGCCTTCCAATTGTCCTCGTACCATCGCTTGCGCTCCGCGTAGGGATCGTCCGAGGCGCTGCCCATGCCGGAAGCATCGCCGCGAAACGACCGGCCGGTGCTCAGATCCACCACCGTCACGTTTTCCGGTTTCAGGCCGGCGACCGCCGCCGCGACCGTGTGGCGGATGGACGAGACCTTGTTGCCGTCCAACTCCTGCGTTCCCTTGGGGCGCACGTTGACGGACGCCGTAGTGGTTCTCTCCCGGCCCCAAGCGGCCTTTTCTTCGGTGTCCCAGAAGATCATCGCGGCGTCGATGCCGTCCATCAAGCTGATGATCTGGGAGAGTTCCTGTTGCTTGGCGATCTTCAACCGCTCGCGGCGTTTCTCCCGGTCCTCGAACACGTTGCCGTTGTCCAAGGCGTTTTCCATCACCTGCCCGAAATTGCGGGGCAAAGCGTTGGCATCGGCCAGCGCGGCCATGTAGGCCGTCTGCTGGCCGCGGGGGACGCGGATCCGTGTCCCCTCGATCTCGTAGGAATTCAGGCCCGCCTGGGCAAAAGCCGCCTCCATGTCGCGAATGGCGCCGGCGGGAAACGGCTCGCCGTTCATCAGGTACATGCCCGGGCCGGAGGAACGCTCGACGAACAGATACCCAAGGCTTGCGACGACAACCGCCAGCAGCAACACGGACGTGATCCGCGCTCCCGGCGTCATCGAGCGGTACAGGTCGGAGAACTGGGCGTAGGCCTTATTCAGAAAGTCCATCCATGGAGCCTCGTCGTTGGCGTATCAATCCTCCGCTCCTCATGAGCGGGGCCGATTCTCGGGCCAGCAAAACCGCAGCCGGCTGTCAAGCGGGCTGACGGCCGCCTCAAATCCGGATGTTCTGTACCTCCTGGTATGCCTGCACCATCTTGTTGCGGATCTGCATCATCATCCGGAACGCGATATCCGCCTTCTGGACGGCGGTGAGCACTTCGGCGGGAGAGACGTCGTCGCCGCCGGAAACCAATTGCTCCACGGCGTGGTCGGCTTCCTGCTGCATCGAGTTCACCTCCTGGATCGATTCCAGCAGGAAACTCTTGAACGAGGAGCCGTCCTCGATCTTTCCCGTGCCCGTGGAAGGCAACGGCGCAGACGGCGCGGGGATGCGGGTGCTGGTGATCGGGTTCATCAGACAAGGATCCTCAGGGTTTGCTGGGCCAGGTCTTTGGCGATGTCGATCGCCCCCAGGTTCGCCTCATAAGCCCGGGCGGCCTCCATCGCGTCGGTCATCTCGGTCATCATGTTGATATCCGGGTAGGCAACGTAGCCTTTGCGGGGGCCTTCCTCGATCGCATCGGGATGGCCCGGCTGGTACTTGTAGCGCGGCTCCCTCTCGTCGATCTCCACGGAGCTGACCCGAACGCCAGCGGCCCCGTTGGCCCCGATGCTGTCGTCGGCCTGAAAGACGACGTACCGCGGTAGGTAGGGCGTAGACTCCCCGGCCTCGTTGTGCGTCGTCGACAGGTTTGCCAGATTGCTGGATATCGCATTCATCCGCGTCCGTTGGGCGACCAATGCGCTGGTGCTGAGGTCGAGGGCGGAGAGCATTGCCAACCTCCGGGTTTATGTCAAGTTGACTGCTGTTGGGGACCAGAAGTCTTACGACTTCTCCTACGGGTCGTCTGCGGATTCATGGAACGCTAGACTCGTTCGCTGATTGCCGCGTTCAACAGCCGGAACTGTGCGGTCATGATCGTCAAGGCCAGATTGTGCTGGATCTGGTTCTTCGCCATTTCGGTCACCTGTCTCTCAACCCCCACGTTGACCTCGTCGTGACGAAGGATGGTTTGGCTCTCGCGAGCCACTTCGGCAACGTTCGCGTTTTGGCCGAATCCCGGTTCGCCGGGCGACATGGCCGCCGCCGGACGGCGTCGCGCCTCCATCGCGCTGCGAAGCCGGCTCTGGAAATCCTCCGTGGACAAGTCGCGGACCTTGTAGCCGGGCGTGTCCAGGTTGGCGATGTTTCCCGCCAACACGTTGTGCCGCGCCTGGGAAAAGGCGACGACCTGTTCCAGGACCGGGATCGTCGTGGCATTGAGGATCTTTTCGTACATCGTTGGTTCCTTCGGGGACCATAAGCAAGTGGCGTGCCGATGCGGCCCTCCCCGTGGCCTCTTGCTCGCGTAAACGCCTATCCTCCGGCAGTTTCCAGCCTTTCGCCTTTCGCTGCCGTCTTTCCGAACTCGCAGGCTATCCGATCTTGCCCAGGCCGCGACCGGCAGGGATTGCCGATCCCAACCGGCAGGTATTGCCGCTCACTTGCTTACTCTTAATCTTACTCCTACTCTTAATCTTAATCTTACTCTTACTCTTACTCTTAAGAGCAAGATCACAACACACCTTCTTTGCTTCTATGAAACCGCCGAAATTGGCACCTTCACCTTCCCTTCGCAAAGGACTTCTCCCGCGGCGCATACCCGTACTGCCTCAGTTTTCCGGACAAAGTCCGGACCCCGATCCCCAGGGCCTTGGCGGTCTTCTCGCGGTGGCCGTCGAAGTGGTCCAGAGTGGCTTCGATCAGCTTTCGTTCCATTTCCTCCAGGCTGAGCCCGATGGGCAGCTCCGCCTCCGGGTTCGCGTTGCCCGTTTCCGGACCTGCCAGCAGCCAGCGGCGGAGTTCGTCGGTGGCGACCGGTCCTCCGGTGCTGAGCACGCTGGCCCGCGTGATGATGTTCTCCAATTCGCGGACATTGCCCGGCCAGTCGTAGCGAACCAACAGATCGACCGTGGAACGGTCCAGCACGACCGGCTCGCGTCCGAGTCTCGCTGCGCTCCGCCGCAGGAAGTGCTCGATGAGTTCCGGGATGTCTTCTCGTCGCTGCCGAAGCGGCGGCACCCAGAGTGGAACAACGGCCAACCGGTAGTAGAGATCCTGGCGGAATCTCCCGGCGGCCACCTCGGCCGGCAAGTCACGGTTGGTCGTTGCCAGCACGCGGACGTCCACGGCGATCGTGCTGCTGGAACCGACCCGTTCAAAGCTCTTCTCTTGGAGGACGCGCAGCAGCTTCGCCTGCAGCGGCAATTCGATCTCCGTCACCTCGTCCAGGAGGATGGAGCCGCCGTCGGCCAGTTCGAAACGCCCGGCCCGCGGGGCGTCGGCCCCCGTGAAAGCGCCTCGCTCGTGGCCGAACAGTTCGCTCTCCATGAGATGGGCGGAGAGCACCGGGCAGTTGAGGCTCACCAGCGGCTTGTCGCGCCGGCCGCTGGCGGCATGGACCGCTTTGGCCACAAGCTCTTTGCCCGTGCCGCTCTCTCCGGTGATGAGCACGGTTTCCGGCGTCGGGGCAATCTGGGCGATCCTTGCGCGCAGGGCCTGCATCACCGTGCTCGACCCGATCATGTCCGGCATGTTGCACAGGACCGACGCACTCTCGGGAGCATCGTCCGTGCGGACCAGTCGCCCGTGGCGGATCGCCTGGGCGACCAATTGCTCCAGCCGGTCCACGTCGAACGGCTTCTCGATGTAGTCGAACGCCCCGTGCCGCATCGCTTCCACGGCCGTGGACACGGACGCATGTGCCGTGACCATTACCACCTGGGCAAGGTAACGCCGTTGCTCGAGCTGGATGATGAACTCAACGCCGTTCATGCCCGGCATCTTCAGGTCGGTCACGATGCAATCGAACGATTCGCGCTGGACGACCTGAAGGGCTTCGGCCGCGCTGGAGCAGCAGTCGACGCGATGTCCGGCCTGCCGGAGCACGTCGGCCATGGATTCGCGGGCTTGAGGATGGTCGTCGACGACAAGGACGCGGCCGGCGCCGCCTTGGATGGCGGCCGGGGGGCCGACATGGTTTTTCATGCTGCGTTGTCCTGGGCAGTCCGGGGAAGGGTAAGGGTGAAGACGGCTCCGCCGTCCGGCCCGCCGGCGGCCGCCACTCGACCGCCGTGCACTTCGGCGATGCGGTAGACGATTGCCAAACCAAGCCCGGTGCCGCCGGGTTTGGTCGTGAAAAACGGTTCGAACGCCCGCCGCAACGCGTCCTCGGAAAGACCGACGCCGCTGTCCGACACCTGCAAGGCAAATTCGTGCCTTCCCGGCTTCGCGCTGAGCCGAAGCACTCCGCCGTCGGGCATGGCGTCCACCGCGTTCAGCACGAGGTTGAGCACGGCGCGGCGGATCATGTCGTAATCGGCCAGGATCATCTGGTCGGGCGCGACCTCATTGACCGCGTGGATCGCCTGGGCCGCAAATTGCGGCGCCAGCGAAACCAACAGGTCGTCGATCAGCTTCGCGGCGGAGAACACTTGCCGGTGCGGATCGCGGTCGGAGGTGAAATGGAGCAGATCGTTCACGGTCGCATCGAGATCGGCGAATCCCGAGGCGATCTTGTCGAGGATTCGGAGACCTTCCGCGTCCGACGCAATCCGCCGCCGCAGAAGGCTCAGATAGAGAGTGACCGGCACCAGGTTGTTCCGCACTTCGTGCGCGATGTGCGAGGCCATCTGGCCCAGGTCGGCCAGCCGGTTCTTGCGAGCCAACTCGCGGTTTTTCACCTTGAGTTCCTGAGTCAGCCGCCGGACCTCGCTGCGCAGCGTCTCGTGGGTCTGCTCCAGCCGGACGGTGGCCGTATGCCAGGCGGCCAGCACGGTTTCCAGGCTGGTGTCGTTTCCGAGCACGATCGGTTCTGGCTGTCGCGGTGGTGTGGTCATTCCGACGGTTTCCAGCAATTCCAGGACCGGCCCGCCCGCGAAGACCGCGGCGGCCGGCGCGAGGTCAAGCGTCCGAGCACAGGTCCAGTTCATGCGGCTGCGAGACGGCCGGCGAAGTGTACGCGCCGCGCGCCTGGCCGGCGCGGTGGATCCCCTGGAGTTGCTCGGCCGCCTCGTCGCGGCGCCGGACCAACTCCTGTTCGCTCCGTTTTTCCTGGGCCAGGATTTCCGCCAGGAGCAGTTCGCACCGTTTGACTTGATCGGCGCAACGGCGCCGACTTTCCGGCGACCGCCAGCGGCGCGTTTCGGGGTCCTGGCCGCGGAACGGGTCCAGGGCCCGCTCCACGGACTGCAGCCGCGCGATCACGTCCTGCTTTGCCGACAGGAGGTCGAGCAAGCCGGTAATGCTCCCTTCGTTCACCAGCGAGTACTGTCGCTTGCCCATGTCCCGCAACTCGACGAGGCATTGGTGCTTGCGATCGATCAGGTCGCTGAGCAGATCGGTTCCGTACTCCATGATGTCTTCCGCCTGCAGCATGTTGTCACGTTGCCGTCAAACGCTCCAGAAGCGCGGCCCACTGGTCGCGCGAACCGTTGGTCGTGGCCTCGAAGGGGACTTCGGGCTTCATCCGGGCCAGCACCATCTTCGCTTGTTCCAGCGTGCTGCGGCTTTCGGCCGGTTTGTCGAGCCGCTGGTACGCCCGCGCGATCTGGACATAAGCGTCGAGCACCTCGGGGCTGTTCTGATACCGATTGGTCACCATCACGTACGTCTTGATCGCCTCCTCGTAGCGTCCCAACTCGAAGAGCATCTGGCCGCTGGAGAAGTAGCAGTTCCGGAGAGTCAGTTTCTCCAGGTCCGTCAGTTCGTCGGTCTCCTGCCGGCGCGCCAGCCGTTCCTGGATCGCCTGGTACCCGTCGAGCGCTGCGCCGAGCATCTCCTGGACTTTTTTCGAGCGTGCGGCGCGGACGTTCTCCGCGCGGTCCTGATCGAGTTTTTCTTCAAGCCGCTTGGCCGTGAGCCGGCAGGAATCGGCGATCAGATACTCCGCTTCCAAGGTCCGAGGCGAATCGGGATAGCGCCGGACCGCCTCCTGGAGACGCTCGATCGCCTCTGCGTAGGCCCCCTCCCGGTGGAACAACCGCCCCAGGTCGAAGAGCGAATCCCGCCATTCCTTGCTGGCCGGCGTGAGGTACTCGCCGTTGAGGTTCTCCAGGAGAAGCTGTTTCGCAAGCTGGACGTCGCCTTTCTCCAGTTGTGCGACGGCGGCCAGGAGTCTCGCGCTGAACGCAGCCGCATCGCGAGGATGGAACTCGGTGCACTGCTTGCATGCCGCAATGGCCTCCTCGAAACGTCCCAGCGAGAGCATGGCTTCCGCAAGTCCCACCAGGGCCCGGGGATGCCGGCGCCGCGATTCATGCTTCAGGTAGTCCTGGAACAGCCGGGCCGAATCGCGAAAGGCATGTCCGGCCAGGTACGCCTCGGCTGCCTCCCAGAGATCGTCCGGGAATTCGCGATCGGCGATCCGCAGTCGGGAAAGACGTTCGAACTCGCGCCCGGCGTGCCGGAGTTTCTCCCGTCCGGCGGCCGCCATCGGACGCGACTGGCTCGGCGGCAGCACCGCGGTCTGCGCCAACATGCTGCGGCCCCAATCGCGGTAGGTCTGCGCCGCGAGCTCAAGCTGCTGTTTGTTCGAAAAGAGCGGGCACAGGTGGCGGATCAACTGGCTGCATACGTCGAACTTCTCCGCCGTAAGATACTCGCGGTAGGCAGCCAGCAACCGCCGCCGCAACTCCGCCAGGGAAACCCACGGATTCACATAGGTTTCCGGAACGCCCACGCCGACAAGCACCTGCCGATAGCCGGCTAGCGCATCTTTGTCGTTGCCCGACTGCCGGACGATCTCCGCCGCTTGGAAGGCGGCGGCCAGGGCTTCGGGGGTGTCCGGAGTGGCTTTGCGGACACGGGCGAACTGGTTCAACGCTGCTCGATAGTCTTTCAGCTCTTGGAAACAGACCCCGATCAGGTATACGGCCTTACGGCCGGCGTCCGTGCTCGCAGTGGCGTCGCTTTCCGCGCGGCGCAGGGTGGAGATGGCGGCGTCGAGCTTTTCGCGACGCTCAAGATCGGCCTTTCGGACCGCAGCCGCATCAGCACGGTCCGCGCCCTTCCCCACTTGTCTCGCCTGGTGCAGCAGCACCTGGCCTTGGAGGACCGTCGCTTCCGCACGGTCCTTCGCGTCCGCGGGGATCTTGGAAAGCGTTTGCAGGCACTCGGGGATCCGCTCAAGGTTGAGCAGGATTCTCGCACGCTGCAATAGTCCCCGCTGGGATTCACCTGGGGTCAGAGTGCGGTCGGCAAGGTAGCGAGCGTTCTCCTCCAACGCCTGGGAATGCTGAGGTTCGGCGTCGTTCATGCAGGCTTCCGCCAGCAGATAATGGACTTCGATCCGCGCCTCGGGATTCAATTGGAGGGCATCCCGAAGGACGGGACGACTTGCGGCAACCTGGTTGCTGTAATACAGACTCCAACCAAGCAGCAGCAGTCCCTCCGCTTCGCGACCGGCCGGAAAGCCTCGGTCGCGAGCTTCTTCCAGGTATCGGGAAGCCAGCAGGTAGAGCTCTTTGCGATCGGCGGTGGAGGCCTGATCGGCTTCGTAGGCTGCGGCCGCGCCGAGGATAAACGCCGCCCCGCCGAGATCCTCGGGTGCGCAGTCCTTCTGCCGGCGAAGCGACTCGGCCAGGCCGCGTGCCTCGGACCATTCCCCCTTGTCCAGCGCTTCGAGGGCCTCCGGCAGCGCGGACTTCGACGGGGCGGCCGGCTTGCCGACGAGGAACCACAGACCGATGGCAGCAAGGATGGAAGTCGCGAACGAAGCCGCCAACAGGGCCGTTTTGAACCGATTGGCCTTCGCCCATTGCATTGCCGCGCCAAACACCGCCCGGGGCGACCACCGGCAAGGCGGCGTCGCGGCGTGGGCACGGTCGTCCGAAGGCGATTCCGGCGGCATGCGTTTCTCGCAAGGACGCGCCCGGCTGGACCGCCTGCCATTGGCCAGGTGCTCCCTGGATCAAGCAGCGATGCGTCCTGGGCGGAGATAACGCCGCCCACGGCGCATAACCCGGGCGTTTGAGGGGTTTTTCCGCCGGCAGACGGCCGAGTCTCCCAGGCCGCGATGCAGGCGCACGAAAAGACGGGAAAAGCGGGCCGTTTGTACTCGAAACCGCGCCAAGCTGTCAACCCGGGTTGCGCCTGACTTCGCGGCAGAAGCAAAGGGATTGGGAACGGACGGACTGGGGTTTTGCGGGATTAAGAGACTGGCGGATTGGAGTCGTGGGGTGTTGGGGTGGTGGAATCAACGTGGGGGCGATCTCCGAACACCCATGAGCCCATCATTCTCTTACTCCGCCGCTCCATTCCTCCCCACCTCGACTCCCCCCGGCGCCGCCGTGATCTGCTCCATGATCCAACGGTCGACATCGCGGAGGGCCTGGGGCGTAAGCTGATGCCCGCTGGGATACTGGCGGAGGGTGACCGACATGCCTGCCGCATGGAAAAGGCGGAGGTCGTCGCATGCCTGTTCGGGCGGGTAAACGGTGCTGTCGCGCCCGATGGCCAGGAAAACCGGAATTCGCCGCGAGTCGGCCAACTGATGGAAAGGGTTGTACAGCCGGGGGAAGGCGCCGCCGATCGACAGCACCCCCGCGAATTGCCGAGGACAGTCCATGGCGACTCGGAAGGCCATCGTCCCGCCGCAATCGAAGCCGGCCAGAAAGACCCGCTTGGGATGGATCGTGAACCGTTGCCGGGCTGCTTCCACGGCGTCAAGCACGCGCTGCTCCGCCGCCTCGATGTAATCCGGCGACTGCGGCCAACCGTATTGCGGTCGGTCGGTGCTGGATTGCGGTGCGATGAGGCCGCGCGGCGCGACCGCCACGTAATTCCGCATGCTTACCATCGGCATGATCCGCATCAACTGCCGTTCCTCCCCGCCCGTGCCGTGCAGCCAGACCAGCAGCGGGTAGGCGTAGCGCGGCTCATAGTGCATCGGGGCGAAGATGGATCGCGAACTGTCGTGCGCCGCGCCGAAGAGCCCGGATTCAATGGAGAATGAGGTCGCTTCGGAGACGGCTTGCGATGGGCACTTGAGAGACGCCGGCCGATCAGTTCGGTTCATGATCGTTCTGTTCTCGCGAGTCGCAGGAAGAATGGGATGAGGGAAATGACTTGGATGAGAACCTGGGGCCTATACTGCTTCCCTGCGATGCCCACCGGAATTTCCAGACTCTACACGATTCTCGCCGGTGCTGTCAACCGCAGGCGCGAGGGAAACCGGAATTGCAGCACCCCATTCGCCATCACCCCGCTGCCCGTCGCGTTGCGGCCCGGCCCTCCCGCGAACCTTGCTGCCGCACCGGATCAGCTCGCCTCGGCCAGCCTTGCCATGGCGGCCACAAGGTCTTTCACCGCCTCGACGCTCTTGCGGAAAGCCGCACGTTCGGTCTCCGTCAGCTCCAACTCGATGATCCTCTCCACGCCCGAGGAACCGAGTACCACCGGCACGCCCACGTAGTATCCTCCCACTCCGTACTCCTTGTCGCAATAAGCCGCGCAGGGGACCAACCGCTTCTTGTCCCGCACGATCGCCTCCACCATTTGTGCGGTTGCGGCAGCGGGAGCGTAGTAGGCGCTGCCTGTTTTCAAGAGTTTCACGATTTCAGCCCCACCATCGCGGGTCCTCTGAACAATTTCGTCCAGACGTTCGGGGGTGATAAGCTGCGTCACTGGGATGCCGCTCACCGAAGTGCATCTGGGCAACGGCACCATCGTGTCTCCGTGGCCGCCCAGGAGCATCGCGGAAACATCTTCCACGCTCACGCCCAGTTCCATGGCCAGGAAAGTGCGGAACCTCGCGGTGTCCAACGCGCCGGCCTGTCCCATCACCCTTCGGTGAGGCAGTCCGCTCACCTGCTGGGCGCGTTGGACCATAGCGTCCAGTGGATTGCTGACTACGATCACTACCGCTTCGGGGCTGGTACGACGGATCTCGGCCGACACGGACCCCACGATCCGTGCATTGGTGGCGAGGAGGTCGTCACGGCTCATGCCCGGCTTGCGGGGAATTCCCGCGGTGATGACCACGACATCGCTTCCTTCCGTATCGTCGTACCGGGTGGTGCCGACAATTTTGGAATCAAAACCCATGATCGGCGAGGACTGCATCAGATCGAGCGCTTTTCCTGCGGGCATGCCCTCCGTCTGCGGGATGTCCAGTAGCACAATGTCGCCCAATTCGGCTGCGGCGCACCAATGTGCCGTGGTGGCGCCGACATTGCCCGCTCCAATGACGCTGATCTTCGCACGTCTCATCGTGATGGTCCCTCTCCAGAATGGAATTCGCCTGCGGCAATCCGCATGAGTATGAGAACTATAGAAGCCAAGTCAAGCGGGGGAGTGCGTTCTCGCGCTCAGCCCCCGCCGGCAACGCTGTGAAGTTCCGTCGGCCCAACCCGTCGGGCTCGCCTTGGGAACCTCCTGCCACGCGCCGACACACATCTGCACCCAGGGTGGGTTGTAGGGGTCGTCGGCCCGCCGCATGGGGATCGGCCGGCGCGTCGTTTTGTCGAGAAACGTGATGCGGATCAACCGCATTATCAAGAACGCCTGCGGAGATCAAGCGGTCCGTCGGCACCTGAGGGACTACCGTTCGACTGCGAATCGAAGCATGTGTGGACGAACTCGCTCGATTCACCCAGAGCCGCGGCGAACCGGTCCACTTCGCCTTTCTCAGCGGGTCTGGTTGTGGATTGCCACTCGTCGGAGAACTGTTGAAGAAACTCGAAGGCGCCATGCAGCCCTGCGTCAAAACCCCCGTCCTACGGCGAACCAATCTCCCACGCCCAAACCGCGCGAGGTTCAAACGTCACCTCGCGCCGGATCGCTGGACTACTGCCAAACGTCTCTCCCACGCCCTCCGCCGTGATCCGCGTCACGCGAATCTCCGGCCCGGCAAAGCCGTACTCGCCGGCATTCAGCTCGAGCTTCGCGTTCACCGGCTCGTCGCCGACGTTGGCGGCCAGGACGACAAGCTTCTTCTCCGCCGGCAGTCGCCACGTGCCGGCCATCACCGCATCCGTGGTCACCGGCCACTCGCCGTGCCACTGCCAATCGGCGGTCACCCGTGGGATCTCGCCGCTCAGCTTCGGCGGACGGGCCATCTCGCCGGCGTGAAAATAGCGCCGCAACGCCCAGCGAAGCTGGACCACTTGCCGAAAGAACCGGGCGTTTTCCGTCTCCTTGACCACGCCCGGATCGAGCCAACCGATCTGTTCCCCATAGACAAGTTGTTGGCCGGCCTTCATCCGCAGCGCGAGGTCTTTCGTCGGTCCGCCGCGATACGCGCGGCCGAACATCGGGACCGCGCCGCCGTACACGGCCGGGAAAGCCGGCACCTGGCCGTCGTACTGCCAGTGCCAGGTAAGGTAACCGTCGAAACGGTGGATGTAGGGCTCGGCGTTGCACTCGGTGGTGAGCATGTGGCCCTCCGGCATCGCCTCGCGGAGCTTTCCAAGCAGCTCCCAGTAGGCTTCGGTCCACCAGTGGCCCCCGCCCAGCGGATGTCCGTGCGAACGGTCGAAACAGAGCCTCGGCACGGCAGCCGCCACCTGGTCGATGTAGACCCCCTTCACGCCGCACTCGTTCATCAGCCGCAGCACGATCTCACGGACCTTGTCCTGCCAGAGCCGCGTCGCCGGGCACATCGCCGCCAGCTTCACGCTGCTGCCGTCCGACTCCTTGCTGGAATAGCTTTCCAGGTACGGCTCGCCTCCTTCGTCTTTCGTGGCCGCCGCACGCGCGAGCCTGGTGAACTCGAAATCCTCAACGCCGCGGTCTCGCGTATCCCAAAGACGGCCGTTGATATAGGGCATCACGTAAACGCCCGATTTCTGCAGATCGGCCACCGCCTCAGTGAAACCGTCCTTGGTCGGAAAGTAGTGGGGATAGTCGTTGTCGAACGGGATCTGGTGCCAACTATACCAATGGAACCCGACCGGCGCCCCGAGAAACCTGCCATACTCCTTGACTGCCTCCACGCATTCCTTCGGCGAACCTCCGCCGAGCGCCCAGGCCGGCAATTCCCGCATCCATCGCGGCGTGTCCTCGCGGCCGTCGCCGCCAAGCTTCGGATACCATCTGGCCTCGCTTCGGACCCAATCCCGATAGATCACCGCGGCATCGTACCAGTCGCCCCGCAGCAGGTGCCAGACCGCCTCGCCGGGGAGCTCGAAGCGGTTGCCCGCCACTCCCATGTCCGGCGCCGGGTGGTCGAAACTCAAGACGAGCGTGCGATCGGCAGGGTTGCTTTGGGCCAACAGATCCTTGGTGCTCCCCCAGGGGTCGTGCGTGGCCACGTACAATCCGGTCTGCTCCTTCTCATCGTAGGCCGCCATGAACTGCATGCTCGTCCAACCGCCCGGATACGTGCCGCCGAAACGGTAGTTTCGCTGCCAGACCCCCTGTTGCACGACGCCGGCCGCCTGCGGCGCCAGGATCTTGGCGTCGCCGGCCAACTCGGCGATCGAGAGCTGCGGGAACACGGTCCGCCAGACGCTCCACGGGTCGCTGGGATTCTCGACACGGAGCCTCCATCGAATTGCCCCTGCCGAAGCATCCGGGGCGGCCGTCGCAACCACGGCGACGCCGCGCAAACGCTCGTCGGCAGGGCCGGCCCAGCGGATCTCGACAGCCGGGCCGTCCGCTTTGATGTCCACCTGCTTCCAGCCGGAATCGGCCTTGAGCTGGACCTCTTCCTTGGTCTTGGCGTGCCGCATGGCAACGGCGAACAGCGGCAAGGCTTTCGCGGCGGTAAGCTGCTTTCCCTTCGCAGTGTCGAAGGCGCCCAGCAACGCCAATCCGTTTTCGGTCTTCTCCAAGATGACGCCCAAGTCGCCCGCGGTGAGAACGGCCCAATCCTCCGGTTTCGCGCCCTCGGCTGCCCGGACTGCCGCCTCCAACCGGCCCACCGCCTCGAGTTGCTTCGCGCCCTCGACCCGCCACCACTGCTGGCGTCGCTGGTCGGGCGGCAATTGCGCGGGCTGCTGGCTTGCCGCCGCAATCCGCCGGCCAATCGTATCCACGGTAACCGCCGCCTTGGCCGACGATGGAAGTCCCTGCGCCGCGTTCTGAACGGCTTGGGCCGGCGCTTCCGCCGAGCCGATCCAGAGCCAGGCGGAGAACTGCCGCGGGGAGCCGTCCCAGGGAGTCCATGCGACGTCCCGATGCGCGTGCAGGTACGTGCCGTAACCGCCCCGCCCGTCGTAAAGCAGCAGGTTGCCGGACTGCACGGCCCCAATGGCATTCCTGCCGTCCAGCAGCGCCGCCCACTGGTCCACCGAGATTCCCTTGCCCGTCGCCTCGAATTTCCCCTGCTGGAGCGGCTCCCCGCCGGCCCAGCTCAAGAAGTCTTCACCGGGAAAATTGAGTTCCAGGAAATGGGCTTCGTTCCAGGTGAACGGTTCCTTCTGGCGCTGGAAGATCGTCACGTAGACCAGCGGCCGGTCGTGGAAATAGAACCATCGGTAGGTCGCCTCGGGTTGGGCCGGCGGCGACGTGCCGTCCGGCCGCGCATACCGTCCGCTCACCTCGATCACCGTCGCCAACGGGCCCTCCGAGATCCGTTTCACCGTGGCGCGCGTGTCATCACCAAACCGGAAGCTGCCCGCCTCGGGATGGTAGGCCCGGTCCTGCCAGCGGAAGTTCTCAAACACTTTGCCGGTGCCCCGGAACTCGATCCGCGACGGCAGGCCGGCCGTCTTCTTCGCGTCGTGGCGGACCACGTAGGATTGCGTTGCGACACTCCCGTCCCACGCCGTGGCTGGAGCAGGTGTGCTGCCGAACACCAGCCGCAGCGAGCCGTCGCTGTTTCCCGGAAGCTTGAGCACGAGCGTGCCCGCGATGTTCTTCGATGCGTCATAATCAGGCGCGGGCACGAACTGAAACGGTATTTCGCGGCCATCCGCGCTGACCGCCGCCAGGGTCTCCGGCCGCACCGGGATCTGCTTGCACCATTGTGCCGCCCCGGTAAGGTCGACGGAGACAACGGCCAGCCCGTCGGCCGGCGTATCGCTGATATGGACGAGGATATTGTCTGCTCCAGCGGCGGCAGCCACAGAGACTGCCAGCAAGAGAAAGGGGACAGCGGTGTGGCGTCGCATGGCGGATTTCCTCCTGGTGTGTAGTGCAAAACAGGCCGCGAACTGTTGAACACGGTTTGCTGAGTGCAATTATTCTCCCACGAGGCGCCTGCTCGCAAGTTCTAAATTACGGTCACCGGAATCATGTTGGACTTTAAGGATTCACGTAAGTGGGCACTCCGGCAGCGGGGGGCTGCAAAGCAGCGGTTTAGAGGGGTCGTATGGGGATCGGGGTCCGGAGGGTCTGGATCGACCCGCCGCACGAACCCTTGACAAGGCGCCGGCCGCGGCTCGCTTGCGCGCGTAGCGGCACGAAGGGCGGCGGTTTAGAATGCTCTACCAGGTGCGTGCAGATCGTCTCGAGTCCGTCTCTCCATGCCGCACACGCCCCTGAATTGGCCGGCGGCCAACGGTTCGATCTTGCATGTCCACGGCAGCGGCGTTCGCAGGAATGTCTCGCGACGGCAATTCAATCCTCGCCCTCAATAGTCGGAGCCATGTCATGGCATACTGGGTTAGGAAACTGACCTGTACGATTTGGGGCTGGTCTTGGGCACTCGTGGCAACCATTTGGTGTCTCGGGGGAGCTGGAATCTACGGGTCCCCGTTGGATCGGATGGGCAAAGAGGAGTGGTTCATCGTGGCCTATGTTGTCTCCGGAGCGGGTAGTGGATTCATCGCAGGATGGCTTGTTTGGACGCGGCCGCGAGCAGCCTCACGATTTCTGTTTATCGGCGGCCTGCTGGCATCGATCCTTGCCGGCAGGTACCTCTGGGTCAGTCCGTTGTACGGTATTCTTGCATTTGGATTACCTGGCGTTATGTTGCTGCTGGCCTGGTCGAACGGCGGAATAGCGGACCGCTCGGACGGCAGACGTTCCAGCGCGAAAGCAACGTTCACGCTGGCGCAACTGTTTCTCATCACTACAGCCGCCGCGTTGGTGCTCGCTCATGGTCGACTCGCGTGGGTGCCCGCCTTCACGCCCACCCCGTTGATTCTGGAATTGGATGGTGCGGGCTGCCCTCCGGATTTATGGGACCAGCTTCAGAGGCTAAGACGCGAGAAACGTGATGCGAAATCCATCTTACAGAACTCGTACGGCATTGATTTCGATACCACGTCGGGCGGCGGGGGATATGTCGCACTGGAGCTGCGCCGCTTCTTCCGGCCAGGCGGCAGATACCACGCCGATTTGAGATGCGATCTGGAAACGGCGATGCAGAGCCTCGTCCTCTCCCGAGGGTTGCAGATTGAGCATCACCGCCAGTCACCGGGACGCCGCCTTGCCAGGGAGGGTTTGTCGGACGGGTTCTCAATACGTTATCGCTCGAGAGATGCGGAAGGTCTCATGCAGGCCGCAGCCAGACCTGGGCGGCAATCTGCAGTGATGTACATCGAAGAGCGAGCCCGCCGAAACTGATTGTCACTCGGAAGTCCCGACGATGTTCCCTACCTCGACGATTGGTAACCGCAGAAGGCACTGAGTGCGCGCAGGGGCTACTTGATCAGAGAAAACCAGTCTATTTCGGCCCCACTTCGCGGGACAATTCGAGCACCGTCTCGACAATCGCCGTGGAGGCTTCGACCTCCAGGCAACTGCTTGGATTGGTCCATGCCAACCCCCGGCGATGCTGGCGGAGCCGGGGGAGTTGGGGATTGGATTGGCGCCTGCCTGCCCCCTTTTTCATCCGTGGGGCCATGCCGGGAAAGCTGGCCGGTTCAGACGCAGCTCGCTCGGCCGGCCCTGGGTTCCTTCCACTTAAACCTGACAAATGAAGCACGGCCCCACGGCGCCGGGATGTCCGGCGGCGCGGGGCCGTCTGCGCTGGGGTTCGTAAGGAGCGGCCGATCAGTCGGCCTTGAACTGGTAGTTGGGATTGCGGATGTCGAAATCGGCGTCGGTGAAGCCGTTGTTCACTTTCAGGTTGATGTAGGTGTATTCCTCGATCAGTTGCGGCTGCCCCCCCGACTCGCTCGGCCAGTCGTGCGACTCGTAACGCAAGGGGAGATTCAACTCCTCGTCGATAAAGATCCTGGCGATATGGAAGAGGAAATTGCGCCGCGGGACCGGGTGCATCACCTGAATACAGGTGCACGTGCGGTCGTTGATCTTGGCGCCTTGGAAGAACTTGACGTCACACTCGCCGTACTGGGAATCACGCTCGCCCACCTCGATCAGGCGCTTCACCATGTTCGACAAGCCGATCTCGGTGAGCGGATAGCGTTGGCCTCGCATGGCAATCGCCCCGGTCGGCTCGATCTGCACGGTGCCGATGAGCTTGTTGCGGAGTCCGGGCGGGTGGGCCCACATCTTGCCGTTGTTCTGGCCCTCGATCCAGATCACCTCCTGGCCTTTCAGGCTCGGCGGATCCAGGAAGTACATGTAGACACTGAACGGCTTCTGCCGGACTTTGAGGAATATGTACTCGTAATCGCCCAAAGTCCCGTCCAGCCGCTCACGCTTCGCAACCGTCGCCGAATAGTCCTGTAGGTTCTTCTGGATGCCTTCCTGGACCTGGTACGCCCAACGGACTGCCGGAACAAGGGGATGCTCATTCGGTTTGGCCCCCGCTGCGCCCGGCCCAGCAGGATTCGACACCGGCACCGTGCGTTCCGCCACCCGGTACGCCGACGGGGAGTGTGGCGGACTCACCGCGGCGGCCCCCGGCTTGGCCTGCTCGGCGGGGGCAGGAGACTGACCGAATGCGAAGGCCGACCAGAAGCCCAAGGCGACCACGGTCGACAGCCATCCATGGACAAACATCCTCAAACGCATGAACGAAGCTCCTTGTTCCGCGTCCCTAATGTAGTGACGAATCACTGCTCTGAAAGAGGGGTGTGCGGCCGATTTTCGCGTAAAGCCGCTACTTCCATCAAGGTCGTTATCGCCGTTTCTTGCCGACAAAATTAGAATGACTGATTCAATCGGACGGCTTTTCCCAATTGCCGCCGTCGTGCGCCCTTGGACGCCTTCGCGGCAATCCGATCATTTTAACCCAATACGCCCTCGTGGGGAGATCAGTTCGTGACGCAGCCTGAGCTCAAGCTTGCGACCCTTGTGTCCATGCCCTTTGAAGAAAATACCTACATCGCCCATCTGGAGGGGAGAAACGACTGCCTCGTCGTCGATCCCGGTCTCGAACCTGACCGCATCCTCGATCATCTCCGGCAGCGCGGCCTCGAACCGGCGGCTATCCTTATCACACACGGCCACAGCGACCACATTGCCGGCAGCGGCGCGATCAAGGCACAATGGCCCGCTTGCCCGATCGTCATTGGCGTGGGCGATGCCCCAAAATTGACCGACCCGACGCTGAATCTCTCGGCCGCCTTTGGTCTTGCCCTCACTACCCCGCCCGCCGACGTCACCGTGGTCGACGGCCAGACCTGGTCGGCGGCTGGATTGGAACTGGAGGTGCGTGCGGTCCCGGGGCATTCCGCCGGGCACGTGATCTATCTGTGGCGAGAGCGGAAGCCGATGATCGCCTTCGTCGGCGACGTGATTTTTGCCGGAAGCATCGGCCGGACCGATTTCCCCGACGGCGACTTCGACGCCCTGGCCAAGGGCATCCGACAGAAAATCTTCAGCCTCCCCGACGACACACGGCTCTATTCCGGCCACGGGCCGGTCACGACCGTCGGCAACGAGAGACGCCACAACCCCTTCGTCGGCGAGCAGCGCGACGCGGAATAAGAATTCTGGATTTCAGATTTTGGATTGCCGATTCACAACCCAATCCAAAATCGAAAATCCAAAATCCAAAATCCAAAATCAGAAGAGCCAGAGCAGCAGGAGGACGGGGAGGAGGAGGATCGCAAGGAGGAGCCAGGCGGCGCGTTGCGGACTGAGATAGTGGCCCTCCGGGACCGTCGAGAGTCGCTCCAGGCTGGTTTGGAGTTGATCCAGCCGTGCCTTTAGGGTCTGGACCTGCCCAGCCAGGTGCTCGGGACCGCTTTCCGCCTGGTGCGCCGCATAAGCCGCTCGGCCCATGCCTCGCAATGCCGCTCGATGGCGGTAGTGGAATACGGCAATCCCGAACCAGAGCCGAACGGTCCGGACCGAGTCATGCATCAGCCCCCAATAGGAAGTCCCTTGACCCGCGGTGGATTCCGTCTTGGCCCGATCGCCGCCAGCAGCCGGCCGTAGCGAGCGGTGCCGGCGGACGATCTCATCCAGCCGAGCGTATTGGCCGGACAACTCCTCAAGGAAGCGACCCTCCCGGACCACGTCGCGGCCTAGCGCGAGGTAAGCCGCGGGAAGGCGTAGGCGCAAGACCCACAGACGCTCCAGTTCCAGGATCGCATACCGTGTCGCGCCGCGAAGGTTTTCCGCCAGCAGGTTGCCGGCCTGAATCGCGCCGCCTTCCGCCGAAAACTTCGCGCGGAGTTCGTGGTTGTACGCCGACCGTGAACCCGCATCCAGCAAACAAACGCGCGCCGCCGCCACTTCGTTGAGGATTCGCTGCGACGCGCCCGCGTGCGGACCGGTCTGGTAGGTCCGGATGTGGCCCATCTGCCGATCCGCCGCGGCGGAGATTACATCCGGGTCGCTCTCAAATGCGTTGATCCCCAACAGCCGGTAGTGATTGGGCGGCTGCTCGTGAGGCGGAATGCCAAGCCATTTGTAGTAGGGATCGAACGGTTCTTCCATCGCAGCCTGGCGTGGGCGGGGGATGGAACGGAAACTGGAATACTGAAATATCGGGGCACTAAGGTACTGGCACAATGGAACTGACCCTTGCCTACCCCATCATTCCATCACACCCATCCCCCGTTCCTCCCTACTCCACTCGGAATCCTATGCTCACGGTGACTTGGTACTGCTGCACCTTGCCGTCGGCGATGTGGCCGCGCTGCTCGACCACTTCAAACCAACTCATGTTTCGTACCGTCTGGCCTGCTTTGGCGATGGCGCTGGCGGCCGCTTCGCTGAAGGAGGTGGATGACGTGCCGACCAGTTCGATTTTCTTGTAGACGGGGTCTGTCATGAGAATTCCTCGAGTTGGGTAGACCGGAGCGATAGAAACCCCCAGCTTCCTTAGCGGCCGGCGCGGGCCAGCCACCTCGGGATCACCAGGTTGACAATAATGTAGACCCGGGGCGGGAAATGGCAATGGGGGCGGAAGAAAGGGGGAAGGAGGAAGATTGTGTCACGTTCCCCCTTCCGCCTTCATTCCTCCCCCTTCATCCCTCATCCTTCCCCACCCTGTGCTGCCCGGTGCCGGGGGAGACCGCGGGAATTTCCAGCACGAATCGGCTTCCCTGTCCCGGTTCGCTCTCGACCAGAATCCGGCCGCCGTGCTCATTGAGGATCTTCTGGCTTACCGGCAGGCCCAGGCCGGTTCCTCGCCCCTTTTTGTACGAGACAAAGGGGCTGAAAAGCTTGCTCATCTGGTCCGCAGTGATTCCCAATCCGTTGTCCACGACGGTGATCCTCGCCTTTCCCTCGCCCGCCAGGTAGGCCGAGGCGATTTCCACGCAGCGACCGCCTTCCTCGCGCTCGGCCGTCGCGTCGATGGCGTTCGTGACCACGTTGAGCACGGCGCGGTGGAGTCCCTCGGGATCGAACACCAGTTGCGGCATTTCCTCGGCGGGCCGCCATTCCAGCCGCACGTTTTCCTCTTCGGCCCGCGACTCGATCAACTCGATCACGTCGCCGACCACTTCGTTGAGGTCTGCCGGACGCAGATCGGGCTCCCGCTCCTTGCTGAAGGTGAGCATATCCATGACCAAGGCGGAGATCTTGTTCTGGTTTTTCTCGACGATCTTCCAGCCTTTGGAAACGACCGACTCGTCGTGCTGCGAGAGTCCCATCTCAATCAGGTAGCTTCCTCCGCGGATCCCCTGAAGGATGTTCTTGATGTGGTGCGAAAGCGTGGCGATCGTCTGGCCCACGGCCGCCAGGCGTTCGGCTTGGACCATGGCGGAGTAATAGCGGGTGTCCTCCACGGCCAGGGCCGCCTGGTGCGCGATGGCGACCATCAGCTTGAGGTGGTCCTCGGTGAACTTATTGACCGTGCCATGCTGGAGCATCTCCCGCGGCGTGACCGAAGTGTCGATGTAGATGATGCCGACCACGTCGTAGCGCCCCTGCAACGGGACGCAGATCGCCTCGCGCACGCCCGCCTTCAGGATACTGGCGGCCGGATTCCAGCGATCATCGTCGCGGGCATCGCTGGTGAGCACCCCTTCCTTGCGCTGCGTGACATAGTCGAGGATCGTCTGGCTGATGGTGATCCGGTCTTCCGTCCGGGCCCCGCCACGCGTGCGGCGGACCTTGGGAACCAGCTTTTTCGTGTCCGGATCGACCAGCATGATGCACCCTCGATCGGCCTCCACCCAGCCGAAAATCAACTCCATGATGCGGTGC
>JABWBD010000471.1 GCA_013360685.1 Pirellulales bacterium | reverse complement strand
TCGACCTGCTCGCCCTTCTCGTTCTTGACCATCCCGAACCGCAGGTCGGCGTCGTTCAACTGGCGGAAACACTTTGCCGCCGCCTGGGCCATCTCGGTCTGCATTGCCAGGAGCTTTTCTTCTTTTTCGCCGAGGGTGTGCGGCCGGCAGCGGAGCAGACGTTCCAGGAGAAGCCGGTAGGGGGCGAGTCGTTTGTCGGCCAGCCACTGGTTCATCCGCTCTTCGGGAATGGCCAGGATCTCGGGCCGGATGTAGCTCGAGGCCTGGCCCGCGCGGCTGGCGGCGTTGGTGTACCGGGCCTGCATGCCCTGGTAGGCGCTGTTGGCCGTGTCTTCGGCCGTTTTCAGGAAGGCGTAGCTGCCCAGGCGTTCGCCGGCCCGATCCAAGTCAAGGTCGAATTTGAGGCAGGCCGCCAGCGTGGCCGGGTCTTCGCCCAGTTTGCCCTGGAACTTCTCGTAGCCGGGTATCCGCTTCTCCCACTTGCGAAACGCCTCTTCCCAGGCATCGTCGCTGGGAAACAGGCTGGAGAGATCCCAACAGTCGGACGGCTTGACTTTGCTGCGCGGGGGCAACTGCTTTACTTTGCTCATCGGCGAGACTTTCGGCGAGGGTAGGATCCAAAGGTAAGGTTGGTGTATTGTAGGGCCTTGGTGAAGGGCGTGGCAGGCCCATTGCTGGTTTTCCGAGGCATGCGAGGAGCCGGAGCAACGACGATCAGGACGGTGGGAACAGCGCCCGCCGCCATGCGTGGGAACGATGGTCGGTTCGGGCTTCTTGGCCACCTCAGAAAAGCCCACGGATGGCAGGGACGCCGGACCACGGACAAGAGGACAGGACATCCGTGGTCCGACGTCCGTCCGTGGGCCTTATGCGAGGCAGTGAACTGCGGCACGATCTACCCCAACCCGAAATACCCGGAGACCAGCAAGCTCGTCTGTCCTCGCATGGGCCAGACCTTCACCTACTATGAGACCGACGCGGAACGGGCCCACCCCGACGACAAGTCGGGCAAACACGCGTTCCGTTGGGCGAGTTGGCCGGTGCATACAAGTTTCAGCGGGGTCATCCGGTCCAATAAGACGGATTACGTCGTCGGCATCCTCAACTCGGCCGCGCAGATCCGGAGCCGATGAATCGCCCGCACCCTCAGTCTCCGCTCAGGCGGGCCAGACGGCGCAGGGCGTCGAGCTTGTCATTTTCTCCGAGCCGGGCTCTGCGAACGGCGTCGGTCAGGACGACAATGTTCCGGTCGTAGGTGCCCCGGTCGACGGGAAAGGGCGTTCCATCTTTTCCGCCGTGCGCGTAGGAGTAGTCGGCCCACTTGCGCTCCTCGGTGGAAGCGGCCGGCGGCGGCGAATCGGCGGTGTCTGCCGTTGTCCGTCGCGTCGTCACGTCGCGGCGGGAAGGCGGCGCCTGGAAGATGATCTCGGCCAACAGCGCCAGGCTGCGGATCGTTGCCGGCCCGACTCCGTCCACGCCGATGAGGGCCTCGAAATCGCGGGGACCGCGCTCGTGAGCGCGCACCACGATCTCCCGCAATCTCTTCTTGTTCACATCCAGTTCCAGCACCGGGTGGCGGGCCGGCGCAAACAGCGTCGGGCCTTCCGTAAACTGCTCGATCTGCTCCATCAGCCAGTCGGGATTTTCCTGGACCAGGGCGGTGCTGGCGCGGCGGTTCTCGCCGGCCTCTTCGGCCACCATGTTCAGCAACATCAACTGCCGCTCCGCCGGAGCCGGACTCGCCGTTGCCTTGGCCGTGCCTTCGGAAAGATCCTCGACCGCCTGGTGCGGTTCGCAGACAAAATCGTCGACCGTCTCCGCCAGCCAGTGGTACCGCCTGGCCCAGCGGCTCTCGGCGTTCATCCCCTGCTGCACGACGCACCACTGCCCGTCCGGAGTGAAAAAGAACGAGTGATGGTAGACGCCGAACCCGTCCTGCACCGCCGCGGAATCGACTTTGGCACTCATTCTGGAGGCGTAGATCAATCGCTCGCCGGCGATGATCGCATGGCGATCGGCCGCGGCGGCGATCTCCTCGGGCGTCTTGCGGCTGGCCGCCCCCTTGCCGCCGGCGACCAGGATGCCTAGGTCCGGGCCGAACGTCTTGGCGGCTTCCTTCATCGCTCCGCAAGTGACGGTTGTCACACCGCTGCTATGCCAGTCGAAGCCGAGCACGCAGCCGAACGCCTGAAACCACCACGGGTCCGAGAGCCGCCGCAGCATCTCGGCAGGCCCGTACTCCTCCACGATCGCCATGGTTACCGCGCCGGCGAGCTTCGTCATCCGGCGAAACAGCCAGGGCGGGGCCTTTCCTGTGTGCAACGGGAGCTGGGCGATGCGTCGTTTCATTTGGTCAATAGAAGACCTAACAGGGCATCAGCTCTTCAATCCCGCTGTGTCGAACGGAAGCCTCTCACCGGCCTTGATCATCTCGTCCCATGTCACTTCGCGGCCTCGATACGCCGCCGTGCGGCCGAGCACGCTCGTCAGGTTCGACCGGACCGAAGGCGCAACCGTCGGGTTCGAGCAGTCTCCCTGGGTGATGGCCCGGTGAAACTCCTCGATGTTGTTGACCGCTCCTTCGGCGTAGAGGTTCTGCATCGCGCCGCCTTCATAGGGGTTCTTGCCGCGGATCGAAACACCGCTGAAATAGTCGGTGTCGATGAATCCCTGATCGCCATAGGCCCGGCAGCGGATGGCGTCGGGGATCCCGGGGACGCATTTGATCGAGGTGAACGTGAGCACCACGTCCTCGGGGAACCAGTAGGTGACGCTGAAGTGGTCCCAGATGTCGCCGCCCGTGCGGATCTTCCGGCCGCCGGTGCCGAACGCCCGCACGGGGTCTTGGTTGAGAATCCAGGTGGCGACATCCAGGGCGTGGATATCCTGCTCCACAATGACGTCGCCGGAGAGCGGCAGCACCGTGTACCACTGGCGGAGCCTTTCTTCGGCGCCCGCCGGTCCGCTCAGCGGTCCGTGCGCCCAGGGATACTCCGCTTCCGCACAGACGAGTTTGCCGATCGCGCCTTCGTGGACGCGGCGGACGGCTTCGCGGTAGATTTCGCTGGCCCGCGTCTGGAAGTCGACGAGGAAGACGAGCTTCTTCTGGGTCGCTTTGCGGCCCGACTCGCCGACCAACAGGCAGCCGGGGGCGTCCACCGCAATCGGCTTGGCCAGGAAGACGTGCTTGCCGGCATCGACCGCAGCGGCGGCCTGTTCGGGATGGAAACCGGGCGGTGTCTCGATCACCACCGCGTCGAGCTTGGCGCCGAGCAGCTTCTTGTAGCCGGACAGGCCGGTGAAACGCCGCGAAACGTCGACCTTGAACTTCTCGCCGAACGCGTCCACCCGCTCCTGGAAATAGTCGCTGCAGGCAGTGAAACGGTACTTGCCCGTCTTCTCGAACAAGTCGGCGATCCAGCGGCCCCGTCCTCCGCACCCGATCATGCCCAGTTCGAGCGCGGAGTTGGCCTGAGCGCCGCGGACCAGTTCCGGCTTCAGCAGGACGACCGTCGAAGCGGCCGCGCCGGCAAGGAACCGGCGGCGCCCCAGCAGACTTTCCGGGAAACGATCGCTCATGGAAGTTCTCCTGGAATCTCACCTGAAAGGGATGGAATGGATACCCGTTTGCTCAGGAAATCGACTTCCAACTCTAGCAATCGCCGATCGTTGCCGCAACCCCCGCAGCGACTGCCCCTGCGATTCAGACGTAAGACGATCGGAGTATGCCGCGCGCACGGCAGCTTGAATCCCCGGGAGCATTTCTGAGCGAACTACCGCCACCAGCCTTTCCGCCCCATCTTCAAGGAAGCCCGATTCCGGCGCCCCAACGCTCTGTTTCGTAAATGACATCGCGACTAAATAGAGTTGCAGGATTCTGGGAGGCCGAGCGATCCACTGTAGGGAACGCCCTCCGTGGCGTTCCGCGGCGTTCCCCAGCAAACGGAACGCCACGGAGGGCGTTCCCTACAGTCGGTTCTCCCAGGATCGTGCAAGTAGAACTGCTGATTCTGCATTACGACGCGGACCGGCCGTTGCTGCAAGAATCCCTGTAGAACCCCGTTGGTTCGCCGCTTGACAAAATGCCGACCCTGGGTAGCCGCTGCGCGGCTACCCAGGGCTGTGCGGTTCAACCGCTTCGCGGTACAGGAGCCCATTTCCGGCCTTGAGCGCCCTCCCGTGTGGGAGGATGGCCGCCCCGCGCGACGCCGCCAACCAGTCTCCCTGGGCGAAAGTCGAATGACAAACTGGCGGAACGGGAATACAATCCAATGGCGTCTTCCTGTCTCAAGACCGGGCGCGGTTCGAAAAACGGGGCTCCCCGTCCTTTGAACGCGCTGAAAACCGTGACCATCTCTTGTATGCTCGACCGCTCCTCCCAGACAGCTCAGCCTCTCACCCCTCCCGAACTGCTGGCTCCCGCCGGCGATTTCGACTGCGCCAAGGCAGCCGTCGAAAATGGGGCCGACGCCGTCTACTTTGGCCTTCAGACCGGTTTCAACGCGCGGGCCAGGGCGGCCAACATCGCACTGGAACGCCTGCCCGAACTGATGCATTTGCTCCGGCGGCGAAACGTCAAGGGTTACTTGGCCGTCAACACCCTGACGTTTTCCAATGAGTTGGCCGACGTGGAGCGGATCGTCCGGCTGGCGGTCGATGCCGGGGTGGATGCCGTGCTCGTTCAGGACCTGGGCGTGCTCCGGCTGGTCCGTGCCGTCTCCGCCGACCTACCGGTCCACGCCTCGACCCAGATGTCCCTGACCAGCGGCCAGTGCATCCGCGCCGCCCAGCGACTCGGCATCCGGCGCGTGGTGCTGCCCCGCGAACTGTCGATCCGGGAGATCGCCGAGATCCGGGCGCAGACCGAGATCGAACTGGAGGCATTCGTTCACGGCGCGCTTTGCGTTGCCTACTCGGGACAATGCCTCACCAGCGAATCGCTGGGCGGGCGGAGCGCCAACCGGGGCCAATGCGCCCAGGCCTGCCGCATGACCTACCAGATGGTCTGCGACGGCCGCGACATGGACCTCGGCGACGTCCGCTACCTGCTCAGCCCGCAGGACCTCGCCGCCTTCGACCTGGTGCCCGAACTGATCGCCGCCGGCGTGTCGGGCTTGAAGATCGAGGGGCGGCTGAAAACGGCCGAGTACGTGGCCAACATCACGCGCCACTACCGGGAGGCGATCGACACGGCCGTGGCCGGGCGCCCGGTCCGATTTGAGCCCAAACGGATCGAGGAGATGGAGCTTTCCTTCTCGCGAGGATTCTCGCACGGCTGGCTGGAGGGCTGCGATCACAAGGCGCTCGTGCCCGGGCTTAGCTCCGCGAATCGCGGCGTGTTCCTGGGCGAGGTCGTGGGGGTGCGGCGGGACCGGGTGGCGGTGAGGCTGGCCACGTCGATCAAGCGGGGCGACGGCGTGGTCTTCGACGGCGACCGCGCGGAAGGCGCCGAGCAGGGGAGCCGGGTCTACGAAGTCTTCCAGGGCGGACGGTCCGTGACGGAACCGATCAGCCACGGCGAGGTCGAACTGGCCTTCGGCCACGGCGCCGTCGACGTTCGCCGGCTCCGCGACGGCCAGAAGATCTGGAAGACCGACGACCCGGAGCTCACGCGCCGGCTCCGCAAGACCTTCGAAGGGAACCAGCCGCGGCGCCGCGTGCCGCT
>JABWBD010000470.1 GCA_013360685.1 Pirellulales bacterium | reverse complement strand
ACCGTGACGGATCGGCAAGAATTCACGTTTCAGGCGGAGGTCAAGCAACTGCTGCACCTTCTGGCCCACTCGCTCTACCAGAGCCGCGAGATCGCCGTTCGCGAGTTGATCTCCAACGCGTCGGATGCGCTGGACAAGATGCGCCACTTGAGTCTCATCGACGAGCGGTGCCGCGACGACAAACCGCTGGAAATCGTCGTCGAGCGCGACGCGGAGCACCGGCAGCTCATCCTCTGCGACAACGGCATCGGCATGACCCGCGACGAATTGATCGCCAACCTGGGGACGATCGCCCACAGCGGTTCGATTGACTTCCTGCAAAAGCTGGCCGCGGCGGCCAAGGCGGACCTGTCGCTGATCGGACAGTTCGGCGTCGGGTTCTATTCGGCATTCATGATCGCCGATCGGGTCCGCGTGCTCACGCGCAGCTACTCCGAGACCTCGGGATGGGAGTGGGAATCCGAAGGGACCGGCAGTTTTTCAATCCAGCCCGCGGCAGGGCTCGAACGCGGCACGCGCGTGGTGCTCCACCTGAAGGACGACGCGAAAGATTTCACCGAGGAGGCGCGGATCAAGGCCGTGGTCCAGCGCTACTCGGGCTTCATCCCCCATCCGATCAAGATGGACGGCCAGGCCGTCAACCAGCAGAAGGCGATCTGGGTGGAGCCGGCGAGCCGGCTTGCCGAGGACGACTACCATCGGTTCTATCAGCACATCACGCACCAGGAGCAGGAGAAGCCGCTCTGGTATCTGCACCTCTCGATCGATTCGCCGATCCAGTTCCACGCCCTGCTTTACTGCCCGGCGACGAACCTGGAGTTGCTCGGATTCGGCCGCGTGGAAATGGGGATGAACCTTTGCGTCCGGCGCGTGCTCATCCAGCATGATTGCCGCGAGCTCGTTCCCGAATATCTTCGATTTCTTCGCGGCGTGGTCGATTCCGAAGACCTGCCGCTGAACATCTCGCGTGAGTCGCTGCAAGACAACCGCATCTTCCAGAAGATCCGCGCCACGATCGTCCGGCAGGTGCTCGACCGGCTCGAAGAGATGGCGGAGAAGGAGCCGGAGAAGTACATTCAGTTTTATCGCCAGTTCGGCCGCATGCTCAAGGAAGGCGTCCACCTCGACTTTCTTCACCGCCGCCGGCTCGGCGGTCTGTTGCGGTTTCTTTCCACGCACTCGGAAGATCCCGACCATCCCGCGTCGCTGGCCGAGTATGTCCAACGGGCCGGCGAGACTCAGCGGCAGATTTACTACCTGACCGGTCCGGACCTGGCCTCGATGCGGAGCAACCCCAACCTGGAGATCTTCCGCCGCCGCGGGGTGGAGGTGTTCTACCTGGTGGATCCGGTGGACGAGTTCGTGATGCGTGCCCTGGCCAACTTCGAAGACAGGCCGCTGGTCGCCATCGACTCCGCCGCCGTGGAGCTTCCGCCGGCGGCTGAAACGAAGGAGGCGGCCGAGGACGAGAAGGCGGAGGAGGCAGACGAGGCGCCGGCCGGTTTCGACCGGGTGCTGGGACTATTCCGCTCGGCCCTGGGGGACAAGGTTGAGACGGTCCGCCGTTCGACGCGCCTGGTGGACAGCCCGTGCTGCCTGGTCCGCTCGGAGGGGAGTCTCAGTCCGCATCTGCAAGCATTGATGCGTGGCGTCGACCGGGATTTCGTCGCCACGCGTCCGGTCGTGGAGGTCAATCCCCAGTCGCCGCTCATCGAGCAGCTCGGGCGGCTTGGCGCAGAGCAGGACGAGTTCATCAAGGACTGCTGCAGCCAGTTGTTTGCCAACGCCATGCTCCTGGAAGGCGTTCTGCCCGACATTCAGGAGATGACGGCGCGGATCCAGCGGTTTATCGAGCGGGCCGCGGGACAGACGGCACCCTGAGGCGTTTCCGGGGCCGGATTCCGTGGGGAGTGTGGGCGATATTCTCCATGCCTGTTTACCAATTCCGAAGGAGACCGCCATGGCCAACCCGCTTTCCCGCCGCGAAGTGCTTCACAGCGCCCTGAGCCTGTCCGCCGCCGCGGCTTTGGCGCCTGCCGCCGTAGCTTCACCGCCCCCGCCTCGCAAGCTGGCGAATGCCGGCTGGTGTTGGGACGGGCAGAGCACCTATGTGCCGTCGTTGTCCATCTTCGGGGCCGGCGAAGGCACGAAGTGGTTCGGGCTGCGACGCTGCTCGTTCATGTACCATCCCAACACGGCCCTGGCCATGGACAAACTCCGCGACCTGGAGGAGGTCGTGTGCGAGATCTCCAAGTGGGAAAGCGTTCATGTCGAGGCCCCGGGCCTGAAGGGCGCGCCCGCGGTCCAGCATCGCCACGACGGCCGCATCGAGCGCAAGTGCCGCGAGGCCGAAACCGTCGGCCGCTTGTCGCTTGAGTATCCCAACGTCACCGGGGCGATCGACGACGATCTCTACGGCAAGATCAAGACCGAGCACATCACACCGGACCAGTACTCCACGGTCCGTCGCTCGCTGCAACTCGCCAATCCCAAGCTGAAGCTCTGGGGCGTCGTTTACTCCCACGAGTTGAAGCAGGAACACTGGGCAGGCTTCACCGAGTTGCTCGACGTGATCACGCTCTGGGTCTGGGCATCGAAGGACCTGGTGAACCTCCAGCAGTATGTCGAGCAATGCCGCGAGATCTTTCCCGGCAAGCCGATCAACGTCGGCTGCTACTTGCGCGACTACACGCTCCGGGCGGGCGTGCCCATGGACCTGCTCAAGCTCCAATGGGAGTTCGTCCGCAAGGCTGTGGCCGACGGCGCCATCCAGGGCTACTCGATCCTCGCCGGCTGCCTGATTGAGATGCACCCGGAACAAGCGACCTGGGTCCGCGACTTCATCCGCGCCAATTGACCGCTCGCTCGTTCCCGTTCGGAACGTGCTTTCGGCGGGATACAATGCTATAACAAGGAGGCAGCGTCGGCATGTTATCATCCCCGTGCCTTCCCATCGAGCCATGGATACCGAAGTCCCCCTCGAGGTGCTGAAAGCGTTCGGGCTTGGCCCGCTTGAGGAGGTCCGGCGCGCCGGAGGGACCGCCTCGCCGAAATGGTCCGTCCGTACGCCCCAGGGCCGCTTTATGGTCCGAGCGCGGCCGGCCGATTTCGCCGACGAGGCGAGCCTGAAATTCGACCACGCGGCGCTCCGGCGACTCGGCGAAGCCGGCCTCCCCGTGCCCGCCCCGTTGGCCATGCCCGGCGGAAGCACCTGGATTCTCGTGGGCGAACGGGTCTACGAGGTGCTCTCATGGGTCGCAGCAGACTCGTTCGACCCGGCCGACCTCGGCGCACGCACGAACCTTGGGCGGTTTCTGGCCCTTTTTCATCGTGCGCTCTCCGAGGACATGCCTCCCGGGAAACAAGGGCGACTCCGCGAAGACCACCCGGCGCTGCTGGAACCTTACCTCGATGGTCTCCGCGAGCTGGCCGCGACGTCCGCGCAGTGCCGCCAACTCGGTCGCATCGGCGAACAATTGGACCTGGTCCGCACGCAACTCGACGCCGGCCTCTATGCATCGCTCCCCCACTGCGTTGTCCACGGTGATTTGCATCCCGGCAATCTCCGTTTCCGCAATTCGCAGGTGGCCGGCGTCTACGATTTCGACTACCTCAACGTCCAGGCGCGTGCCAGGGACCTCAGCGACGCTTTGATGTTCTTCGCTTCCAACCGCAACTTGCCGCTGGATCCGGACGATATCCGCAGCCTCACGCAACCCTTTGTGCCGGACCGGCGGCTGGCGGGTCTGCTGATTGGGGGCTACGAGGAGACGACCCTACTGGCCGGGGACGAGTGGTCTGCTTTGCCCCTGCTGATGCGGTCGCGCTGGATCCAGATGCGCCTCCGCGGGAGCCGCAAGGTGCACCCCGAGGAGAAACTCCCCTTCGTGCTCGACCGCTTCTTTGAGGTAACGGATTGGCTGGAGGCGCAGGGAAGCGCGTGGTTCGAGAATCTGCGAGAAGACTTGTCATGACCGAGGAGAAGCCAATTTGCGTGGGCGTCGTCGGCTGCGGCCAGTTCATGAGCCGGCAGCATATCCAGACGGTCGCGAGAAGTCCGCTTCTAAAACTTCAGCACGTTGCGGATCTGGATCGGCGCAAGCTCGGAGCGATTGCCGAGAGGTACCACCCGATCCGCTCGACGACCGATTGGCGCAACGTGGTCGCCGATCCGGAGGTGGACGTCGTGGTTGTCGGCGTGTTGCCGCAGTTGCACCCCGAGATCGCCCGTGCCGCGATCCAAAGCGGCAAGCCGGTCTACGTCGAGAAGCCTCTGGCGGAAACCCCGGCCGAATGCCTGGCAATCCAGCGGATGGCGAGCGAGCGGGGCCTGCCGGTGGCGGTCGGGTTCAACCGGCGGTTCGCCCCGGCCACGCAATGGCTGCGTACCGCCTTTCGCGCGGCGAGTGGGCCGGTGTCGATCGTGTACCGGATCAGCGACGATGACCGCATCCGCCCGCCCGACCAGAAGTGGAAACTGGAGTGCCGCCTCTTGATCGAGGTGGTGCACGTTTTCGATCTGCTGGCCTATCTCCTCCAGGCCGAGCCCGTATCGATCGAGGCCCGCGAGACGCGGTTCAACGACACCATGGTTCTCGTGGAGTTCGACGGCGGCAGCCGTGCGGTGATCCATTCGTCTTCGTGGGGCTCCCTGGCACAGCCCAAAGAACGCCTGGAGGCGGTGCTGGACCGCGGGTCGGTGGAAATGGTGGATTTCGTCGAGTTCCGCAGCTACGGCGTTCCAGGGGTGCCGGAGTTGGCTCGCTTTGCCGGCCGGCCGTACGACGGCTGCGACAACCGACATGTGGACGACTTCGCGCGCCGCGGTCTGGAAGCGATGCTCGAGATGCGGCAGCGATATCACGCGGCGATGGAGCAATCGGGCGTACTGGCCGACAGCTCCAATGAACAGGCGTGGGCGGAAGCTCGCAGGATGCTGGGCGATCCGCCGTTGCCACAGATCAACTACGCTTCTGACAAGGGCTGGGGCCAGGCGCTGGAGCACTTCTGCCAAGCTATAGCCGAAGGCCGCACGCCCGAAAACGCCGGAGCGGTCGACGGCAACCGGGCCACGGCCTGCGCGGTGGCCGGGCGGAAATCGATCCAGCTCGGCCGGCCCGTGGAACTTAATCCGGCCGACTGACGGAGACAGCGGATTTTAGATTTTGGATTTTGGATTGGCAGAGCACCATCGGCAGAGGCGAAACGGGCGGGGAATTGTTGAACACGCTTTGCTGAGCCCACTTTCTGCACGGCCTTGGACTCTCAAGGTTTCCGATCTAGCGGACAAGTCTGCGAATTTCCGGTTCTTTGGATGGAAGTGCCGGGGTGGCAAGGAGTTTGGAGCACGGAGAACGGAGTTTGGGGCGTGGAGTACGGAGTACGCGGTACAGAGTAGGTTCGGCCCGTTGCGGAAGGTCTGGAGTTTTCCGTGTCGGCGCGCAGATAGTCGAGCGTCGAGAGCCGTGGGCGAAGCCAGACGGTCTCTGTCTGTTTCCTGGCCCCCTGCCGGCCGCTCCGACAGGGGGCTGTCGTTTCCGATTCAATTGTCAAAGAGCCATCTCGCCGAGTGGAGAGAACATCCAACGTGTGTCGGGCTTGTGCGTCGAATTCCGGCAGATGGTCATTTGCCATTCGTCATTGGTCATTTGCAGGACGAGTCGGCGCC
>JABWBD010000062.1 GCA_013360685.1 Pirellulales bacterium | reverse complement strand
AAGTCGGCGTCAAGAACAAACGCCTTACCGCTGGTTGGGATGAAGCTTACCTCGAAAAAGTCCTTCTCGGAAAATGACTTATGGTGCAATCGCCCTGGTTCCACCCGTCAGTGCCGGTTTCCCTATCCAATTGTTGTCGCGGAGCGAGACGCCGAGCGCCGTATCAAAAAGGCCCAGCCCAATCGTGAGCCTCAGATCGCGACGCTCAAACGCGATGGACACGGATGCATCCCTCGGAGACTCAATATCTTGCACCCTGGGGTCATGCTGCGTGAAGCCGTACCCCGCCGTAAGGAACGAAAAGTGTCGCGACACCGAAGACTGGAATTCAGCGATGCGACCGGCTGTGTCGGGAGGTATCGACTTCATGCGATTTCGGCAGCCAACGGTTGTTCTTTCGCCCACCTTGTCGCAACGTGGGAGTTCGACGCGAAAACCATCCCAGTTGGGTATCGTTCCGCCAGACTTCTTCCAGTAATCTAGCAATCCCCGGCCAATTTGCCAACACACGCCCACAGAAAGGCTCGAACTGGCGCGCAGCCCTTTCCTCCGGACCTGCCCCGCGCAAACCGCCTGCACCCGGCGTTGCGATAGTCGCGAAAGGTATACCAGCCCACTGGATTTGTGGCGGCCGGAACTCAAGGCGCGCCTGTCCGCCGCGCGACTTCTTCCACGCCAGATGCCGTCGGCCGATGTGCCGCTCAGGAGATCATAGAACTTGGCCCACTCCATCTCCGCTCCGCACCATTGCGCAGCCGACGCGAAGAACACTCCGCTCGCGCAGGTCTCCCGACCTCCCGAAATGCTCGCTCCCCCAAGAATTCCGTCGAGAATCTTGTTGAAATTGGGCCACCTCTTCTGCTATACCTATACACACGTCCATAGCAGCTTTGCCCTGCGGGACCGCGCGAAAAGCCGCTACCCCCAGGCCCAAAGAGGCAGTCCACGCCCAAGCCGCCCGACACGCCGAGGACAACCAGTGTGCTCCCCGATCACCACACCCCGCAGGTCGCAAGAGCCCGAACCGAGCGTCCGGCAACCGCCGTCCGGGGTAGGACCTACACCGCATTTATGCAACGCCCCTCTATCGGACGATGCCAACTTACGGAAATTCCAAGAACTCCAACTCCCACCCTGCAAAGCAGTTACAGAAAGCCGTTCCGTCCGAATTCTTGCACCACCGACGAAGCGCGGTGCACAATTCCCGCCCCTCCGCCACGATTTCCACGCAATCGCAACCAAGAATCGCGCTCGGCGCAGGTCTCCCGAGCTCGCCGACCTCCCTCCCTCCGCGCTCGGCGCAGGTCTCCCGACTCCCGCGCTCGGCGCAGGTCTCCCGACCTCGCCGACCTCCTCTGCAACGCCCTCCGCAATGCGTTGCTTGTCCGGTGCCAAACCGCGCCCGCCGCGCCTCATCCCTCATCCCTCATCCTTCCCATGCAACACGCGACCCAAAAGAGTGGATCCACTTGCGTCGCACGGCCTTGTCCCAACCTGCTCGCAGCCAATCACTTGCGCCGTCGTGCCTCGCCGTAACTCATGCAACACAAACTCCGGGGCGTTGCATGGACGCGGATAGGCACACAAAAATCACGACCCAAGCTCGGCTCGCCATCTCCCGCAAATGACCAATGACCAATGACCAGTCCAGACTTGAGGAGTTGAATATGACCGGCCATCGTTTCCCTTCCGCCGAGCAGTCGCCGCGGTCGATTTCGCGCCGTGCGTTCGTGGCGGGTTCTGCGATTACGGCCGCATCCCTGGTCGCTGCCGCCCCGCGCGCAGGCAGCGCTGCCGACTCGGCCCCATCGGGCCGAAAGATCAAGCTGGGCCTGGTGGGCTGCGGCGGTCGCGGCACTTGGATCGCCGGGCTCTTTCGTGAGCATGGCGGCTACGATCTCCACGCCGTGGCGGATTATTTCCCCGAAGCCGCAGCGGCCGCCGGCGATAAGTTCGGCGTCGATGCGTCTCGCCGATTCTCCGGGCTGTCGGGCTATCGCCGGTTGATCCAAAGCGGCGTAGAAGCGGTGGCCCTCGAGACTCCCCCCTGCTTTTTCCCGGAACATGCCCGCGCCGCCGTCGATGCCGGACTCCACGTCTACATGGCCAAACCCGTGGCCGTCGACGTGCCGGGATGCCTGGAAGTGGAAGGGGCCGCCAAGAAGGCAACGGCCGGCCAACGCTGCTTCCTGGTCGACTACCAGATGCCGGCCGACCCGCACAACCGCGAGTGTGCGAAGCGTTTCCGCGAAGGGGCGCTGGGACGCCTCCGCGTGGTCAAGAGCTTCTACTACGGCGGACTATTCAGCGATCCGCCGCTGACGGCGACCATCGAGAGCCGGCTGCAACGGCTGGTCTGGGTGAACGACCTGGCCCTCGGCGGCTGTTATCACGTCAACGCCTGCATCCATCCCGTGCAGGCCATGATGTGGGTGCTCGATGCCACGCCCGTGGCCGCGGTCGGCATCTCGCGGACAGCCCGCCCCGACCCCCACGGCGACAGCCACGACGTCTTCGGCATCACCTACGAGTTCGCCGACGGCCTGCTCTGGACGCACACCGGCCGTCACGGCTCGGGCCTTGCCGGACCGGACGACCCCCTGGCAACCTGCGAGTTCCTCGGCGACGCTTACATGAAAATCGGCTACGGAGGCCGCGCCCTCATCCGCGGCGGGCCCAAGCACTATCCGGGCGGAACGATCGACAATCTCTATGCCGTGGGCGCTCGCAGCAACATCGCCGAATTCCACAAGAACATTGTCGAGCGGAATTTCACCAACGAAACCGTTCCCATGGCGATAGCAAGCTGCCTCACGACGATCCTCGGCCGCGAAGCCTGCCTGCGAAAAGGACATCTGACCATGGACGAACTGCTCAAGGCGAACCAACGCCTTGAGGTAAACCTCAACGGTTTGAAAGCTTGACAAGGAAACCCGATATGCCGAACCACAGCCTGCCCGATCTCTTGCCTGGCAAGGCGGTTCTCGCGATCCTCGTCCTTGCCGCGATCTCGGTCGTGGTACGCGTCGGCGCCGCGGCCGAATACTTCGTCTCGCGAAGCGGCGACAACACCGACGGCCTTTCCGAGAAGACCGCTTTCTCCAGCGTCGGCAAAGCGATTGCCATGCTCAAGCCGGGCGACGTGCTGACGATCCTCCCCGGCGAGTATTTCGAAGCGGTCTCCGCCAGGATCTCCGGCGATCCGCAAGCGCCGATTACCATCCGGGCGGAGCGGCCGGGCACCGTCCTCCTGCGCGGCGACGTCGACGCCCCTCGCTTCCATCGTGCCCAGGGGCTGCAGTACACGTACCGCGCCGACTTCACGCCGCGCGTCGAAGGAGTCGTGGAACGTAGCACGCGCCGGATCTACGAGCCGATGCTCTCGCTCGCCGAAGTCGAACTGGCGCCGGCCAGCTTCTACCAAGACTCGCAAGCCGCACGGCTCTACGTGCACACGTCCGACTCCGCCCCTCCGGACCGCCATGCCTTGACCGTCTCGGTAACCAACGGTTTCGGTCTCCTGCTCACTCCGCCGCCCGGGTCCGCCACGGTGCACGACCTGGTGATCGACGGCCTCAGCTTCACCGGCTACCACGCCCGCGAGTTCCCCCCCGAGCCCGGCTCGCGAAACCGCTGGGGCCTGCACGTAGTCATGGGCGAGCGCGTCGCCATCCGCCGCTCTGCCGCTTTCCTCAACATCGGCGGCATTTTCCTCTTGGCACCTGCCGACAGCATCGTGGAAGACTGCTGCGCCTTCGGCAACCGGTCGCGGTTCCTCGACCTCGGCAACAACATTCTTGGCTGGAGCGTGTCCGACACGACGTTCCACCGCAACACCGTGGAGAGCTTCTGGAAGTCCGGTGCCAGCACCGACGACATCACCTTCTATGGCGGCGAGCGTTACGACAAAAAGCCCGCCCGCGGCGTCATGCAGGCCAACCTGGCGATCCATGCCGGGCTGATGATCAAGGGCGCCTTCGGGACGGACACTCAGCAAACGCAGAACATCGTGATCGGGCGCGGGGCCTACTTCTATCGCCCGCCCGACGCCACCAACCTCCTCCTGCCCCAGCACGAAAGTCCGCAGGCTAGGCAAATCTACGCCGATCCGCTCAACTTCGACTTCCGCCTCCAGTCCGACGCTCCGCTGCGCGGCCAGTCCGACGGCAAGGACCCCGGCCCCTATCCGTACCGTGACGAGGTGTTCTTTGTTTCGCCCACGGGCGACGATTCGGCCGCCGGCACCTCCCTCCGGAAACCGTGGCGCACGCTCTCCCACGCCGCGCGCTGCGCCGGGCCGGGCCACACGGTCTACATCACCGCGGGCGAGTACGCTGAAAGCCTGGCCCCCGCCAACTCGGGCACCGCGGACCAGCCGATCCGCTTCCTGCGCCACGGCCGCGACCGCGTCGTGCTCGACGGCCAGGACCGCATCCCCCTCGGCGTCGACCTCTCGGGAAGGGAGCACATCGAGGTCGGCGGTCTTCTGGTCCACCGCTTCACCCAGTGCGGAGTCGCCGCGAACCAAGGCAGCGACTTGAAGGTCCGCCAGGTCCTCATCATCGGCTCCGGCGGAGACGGCGCACGGTTTTCCTCGGTCGCGGGCCTCGTCTTCGACCACAACCTCCTCCGCGACAACCGCACCGCCGGACTATTCCTGGAGAATTGTTCCCAAGCGGCCGTCACCGGCAACGTTTTCGACCTCGGCGGGCCGAGCCTCATTTGCGATGCAGCCACCTTGGAAAGCTTGTGGTCCGACTGCAATGCCTTCGCGTCCGGCGGCAAGCAGGAAGCCCTCGTCGCCGCTGCCGATCGTTCGTTCACTTCTCTGCCAGCCTGGCAGCAGGCCGCCGGCATGGACCCAACGTCGATCGCTTCGGAGATCGGCTATCGCCACCCTGATCCCGAGCGGTGCGATTTCGCGCTCGGGCCCGAATCGCCGCTTCCGGGCAGAGGGCCGCATGCATCGGTCATCGGTCCGTTTCTCCGCCTGGCGGTAAAGACTCCGGTCGCCGTCGAGAACGTCCGCGTTCACCAGCTCACCGATACCACGGCCGCCATCCAGTGGTGGACACCGAAGACCGCGGTCGCGGGAATGCTCCACTACGGCGAGACGCCCGACTGCCCGAACACCGTCGAGACCCCGCCCGGCTCGTTCCATACGGCCGGCCTGGTCGGACTGAAGCCGGGCACGAAGTATTTCTTCCGCGCCGCAGGGCCGGGCATGGCCGAGGAACTGCGATTTGCCCCCTACGAGGTGAACGCCCAGACTCAACCGGAAACCTCCACCACCGATCCACCAGGCACTTTTGCCACCCCCTCCCAGCGCCCCGCGCCCCGGACCTTCCACGTTGCACCTACCGGCGACGACGCGCGCAGCGGACTTTCGGCCACCGATGCCTGGCGCAGCGTAGCCCACGCCGCCGGCCAGGTCCGCGCGGGCGACACCGTGCTGATCCATGCCGGAACGTACGAGGAGTATGTCCTGGTCCGGGCGACCGGCGACGAGCAATCCCCCATCGCCTTCCGCGCAGCGCCGGGCGAAACCGTGTGGATGGAGGGGAGCGACCGCTTCCGGACCACGGCGTTCCACCTGGTCGCCACCCATCACGTCCACATCGACGGCATCCGCTTTCGCCACTTCCGCTACGCGCCCCACTCCGGCGACGTGATCAACATCTTCGGCGGCTCCGACAACGTGGTCCGCCGCTGTTTCCACGACGGCCGCGAGACCAGCGGCTACGTCGGCAACTTCATCCGCGCCAGCGGCACGCGCCGGCTCTCCGTGGAGAACTGTGTGATGATCAACGGGATGGGCGAAGGAGTGACGCTCTACAACTGCCCGGACGTGAGCGTGCGAAACTGTGTTTTTTACAACAACTTCATCCGGGCCCTCAGCGCGTGGAACTTCGAGCCCGATGCGATCGTCGCTCTCTCCCACAACCTGTTCTGCGACACGATCCCGGAGAAGACCGGCAATGCCTTCATCCGGCTGAACCACCTCGAGAACCTGCGCTCGGACCACAATGCCTACTTCGCCAGAAAGGGACCGGCGGAGCGCCGCCTCGTCGAAACCGCCAAGATCGGCGGCAAGGCCGTCGGCTACCAGGCCCCCGGCACGTATCGCGGCGCCGATCTGCTGCTGGCCGATGTCCAGCGGCAGGCCGGCCAGGAAGCCGCATCCGTCTTCGGCAACCCCGGCATCCGCGTCGCAAGGGAGTTGCTCCCTCCCGGCGCGCCGGAGAGCCAGTGGAGAAAAACCGAGATGCACTGGGACGGCCGGACGTTCCAACCCTGGGATTTCACCGACTTCCTCGCCGACCCCGCGGGCCCGCTAGCCCGCGCGGCCGACGGAAAGCCCGTCGGGCTCGACCCGGCCGCATTCCCATGAGCGGCTTTCGCTTCGAAAGGACCGTCAAGGGCTTGCCGAAAACGTCTCTCGCCAAGGACGATGCCACGGAGGATCGGCGGATAGCCTGAACGCACGCCTGTAAAGGTCGTTTAACCGCAGTGCCCAACGGGCCGCGCGTTGGTGAAAAGCACAGGAAGGCTCCATCATGGTGCCGCGGCCGCTGGGGACGCTCCCTTCAGCTCTCCACGCGCGGCCCGTTGGGCACTGCGGTTAAACGAGGACTACGCAAGACTTCGGCACCTTTACAGCCCCTCGCGCTGGCGCAGCCGGTTGGTCGAAAGGAACTTCCGTGGAAGTTTCTTGGGAGGGGTGCGGCCTGAGCGCCTGCGAGTTCGGCTGCCTTTTGCCACGAAAACTTATCGGGCAACAGGCCGCTGGCCACTTGCATCGTGGGTTTTCCGCGGTCAGAATCGGAAACAGGATCCGTGTCACGTTCAGGTATTGCCCATTCCAAGAGAACTGCATTGCGCGGTGTAAAGGGTCATTCTGAGCGCAGCGAAGAATCTCCGCCGTTATCCGAGATCCTTCGCTGTGCTCAGGATGACAACGCGCAGACGTCGTGCTGCAATACTCTCGGTACGGGCCATAAGGAGTCTGTCATGTCTTCATCCGATGCTTCTCCGTCGCCGGCGCCGAGTGCCCAGGAAGTCAAGGCGGCACTCAAGGCGTTCAAGAAACGCTGGAAGCTGACGCGGCTGGACGACCAGTCGCGGATTGGCGTTGGTCCCATGAGCAGCGGACGTGCGTCAGGGATCGTGGGCATCACGCCGCCCGAACAGTTTTCACAGGCCGTGTGGGACGAATTGGTTCGGCAGGGTAAGCTCAAGAAGGTGGGCAGGCAACAATACGGATTGGTCGAGTCGTAGTGACCCGCGTTTCATACTGCAGTGCGAAAGAGAGGACATCATGAAAAATCAGACCGCGCTTGCCATGCTCATTCTTCCTGTTCTCGCAGCCGTATGCGCCGGGGCTTTTGCCACTGCCGCCGAGCCGGCGGGGTCACCGAACCTCGTCCGCGACGTTCCCGAGTCGCCAGCGACCATTTCCGTGGATTCAACGTTCAGCGGATACGGCATGGCCGTGCTCAGCGACGGCCAATGGATCGCCAAGGGCAAGGAGATCACGCAAGACTACAGCCATCGCGACCGCCTTGGCAACTTGGGCAACTCCTGGGTGTCGGCGGACACGGAAGGGGAGCACTGGATCCGCTTGGACTGGCCGCGGCCGGTGGTGCTCAACGAAGTGGAAGTCTGCTGGAGTTCACCGGAATGGCAGCCTCGCGCGTTCCGCGTGGAAATGCTCCGGGAAGGCGGATGGACGGCGGCCGGGGCCGACGACGGCTGGCTGGCGGCCTTGGACCGGCAGACGGTCGTCGCGCTGCCGAAGCTGGAAACGCGGTCGCTGCGGATCGTCCAGGCGCCCGGCGGTGGCGGTTCGCGGAGCTTAATGGCCGTCCAGGAAGTTTCTGTCTTCTTCCGTCCGGACGGTCCACGCGCGGCCTCGGGGACGCGATCGCTTTCGCCTGCGGAAGTTCGCAGATTGAAGGGACGCCAGTTGGAGCCCAACCTGGCGCGGCTTTCGTGCGCGGGCGCGGCCTTCCCATTCGCCGGGCTTCGCGACGGGAGCGAAATGGAAGCCGCCGGGTTGGCCGACGGCGATTGCGGCCGGGGAGTCTTGCCGGACGCCAAGGCGGAGTGTTTCGGGCTCCGCTGGCCGATCGCTCATGTTGCGGACGGTCTTTCGGTCATGTTCTCGGGCGATCCGCCCGGCCCCGCCGCGATCGTTCCGGAGGTCCACGACGGGCAGCAGTGGGTCGCCGTCCGAGCCGGCCTTCATGCCGAGCGGATCCCGCAGGAGCGGCGGCTGTCATACCGATTCGAACCGGTTGCCACGCATGCCATCCGCGTCCGGGATTCCGCCGGCAAGCCATTGCCGCCGGTGGCCGAGATTGAGGTGGCGCGCTATCTTCCGGCGGGCAAAGACGTGTGGCCGGACCGCCTGGCGGGAAAGGCCCTGAAGACCGAAATGCTCCAATCCGGCCAGGAGCCGTCCTTCGAGGCATTGGCCCTGTGCGCCTTGCCCATGACGCCGGTTCGCGCCTTGCTGGGCCTGAAAGACGCCCCGCACGAGATCGGTGTCGCCTGGGATGGGAGCGTAATCGGGCGAGAGACGCTGCAATTTTCGTTCGGCGACGAGCAACTCGCGCTGTCCGACTGCCGGGACACGGTCCGCCGCACGCTCATCGACGGATGGCGGCCCGGGACGATCGTTGAGGGGCGGATCGGCAGTCTGGCGATTCGCGAAACGGCGCTGTTGGCGCTGGCGGAGCAGGACGAATCGCGCCCGGCGGTCTTTCTCAGGATCGAAGTGACGAATCTTGCGCAGCAGCCGGTTCGGACGTCGGTCCGGGCCGAGGCTGCCGTCCGGGACAGCGCATTGCGGTTCCACGAAGGGATGCTGATGCGAGACCGCGACGTGGTGCTGCTGGCCCAGGACGCCGGACGAGCAGTGAACGACCGCCGGGGGATGCGGATCGACGTCGCGCTGGAGCCAAAGGGGCAGTTCCGCGCCGATTTCATTCATCCGCAGTTCCGCACGGCCGCGGAGGCGGCAGCGGGCTATCGCCGAATGTCGTTCGACGACGCGCTGGCGTGGTTCCGGTCGTACTGGGACCGGACGCTCGCGCCGGCGGCGGAAATCGAGGTGCCGGAGCCGAGAATTAACCGCATGTACAAGGCGGTCCTGGCCCAGCTTTTCATCAATGCGGACGGCAACGTCATGCGCTACGGATCGGAGCCGTCGGTCTACAACACCGAGTTGTACGGGATCGAGGAGTCGTATGCGATGTTCGCCCTGGCGCAGAGCGGGTTTGCCGGCGACGCCCAGCGCTATCTGGACGGCACGTATCTCACGCCGCAATTCCTCAAGAAGGTCGAGGTGTACAAGACGTATCCCGATCGCCACCAGCAATACCGCAATGGGCTCCAGCCGCATTACGCCGCGAGCCTGTTCCGGCTCACGCGCAACACGGAGTGGATCCGCAAGCATCTACCGCTCTTGAGAGAATGCGCCGAATGGACCATCGCCCAGCGCCGAAAGACAATGGCGATGGAAGACGGCCGGAAGCCGCTGCATTGGGGGCTGTTGCCCCAGTGGTCTTATGGCGGCGATATATCCGAGGTGCAGTGCTATGCGCTCTACGCGAATTACTGCTGCTGGCGAGGGCTGCTCGATACGGCCTGGCTTCTGGCGGAACTGGGCGACGCCGAGACCTCGCGGCGTTATGCCGAGGAGGCCCGGCAGTACCGCTCGGACATCGATCGGGCGGTCGACGGCAACTACCAGGCAAACCATCAACCGCCGTTCTTGCCGCTCCGGCTGTACGCCACGCAGCCGGATGAGCAGATGGACTACTACCAGTTATTTGCGGGGTGCCTGCTCGATTTGCTCCCGTTCGACCGCGGCAGCAAGCATCTCCGCTGGATCGGCGATTTCCTGGAGGAAGACAACCGGGTGTTTTGCCTGTTGCCGCGTTTCCGCCGCGACGTCGGCCCGGGCGGGCTGGATGCGCTCTACGGCAAAGGCTATCTCCAGACGAAACTGCACGAAGACTCCGTCCAGGAATTCCTGCTGGGGTTCTACGCCTTTCTGGCCTTCAACATGGACCACGAGACGTTGATCTCCCGCGAGACAAACCAGTTGTATGCAAGCGACCTGCACGTGCGATCGAGTTATCGCGTGCCCGACATCAGCGACCCCCTCCCCTGTTCCAGCGCCGTGGCCGTCGGATGGCTGCGGCAGATGCTGGTGAGCGAAGAGTTGGCCGACGCGGGGGAACCGTCGGGCAATCTGCTCCTGCTGTCTGGTACGCCGCGGGCGTGGCTCGGCGACGGACGGACGGTCCGAATCAAGAACGTTCCCACGCACTTCGGACCAGTTTCCGTCGAAGTCCGTTCGGCGGTCGATTCAGGCCGGATCGAGGCCGACGTCCAATCACCCGTGCGAAATCCCTGCAAGGCGGTCAAGCTGCGGCTCCGGCATCCGGGCTCGCGGCCGATCCAGTCGGTCGCCGTCGACGGGCAGCCGTGGACCGACGTGGACCGCAAGGGAGAATGGATCGTGTTGGCGCCGCGGGCTGCTCCGTACCGGGTGGTGGTCAATTACTGAGGGGTGCATTCCCAGCTCAGTGTGCGGCTCTCGACGTCCTGGCCGCCGCACTCCAATTCGGGTCGGACGAACATGGTCACATGGCGGCGCCTGCTTTTCTTGACGGGAACGAGTTCCTGGGCCAGTTCGCTCCGCTGGGTGCAGAGCCGCCAGCGGTCCATGCGGCCGAAAAAGAAATCGCGGATCGTACGCCGCTCGGACTCGCTCAATCCGGGCACCATGCCGGCCACCTCGCTGTAGGTGACGTCGACCGGCATCCAGCCGTAGCGCGGAAAATAGATCTCCGCCCAGACGTGATCGTTCTTCATCCCCGGCGGGAAGATCGGCCCGTTCACCACGCGCGCGGGGATGCCCGCGCTGCGGCAGAGGGCCGCGTAGAAGACCGACTGGATCACGCAGTCGCCGATTCGGCGGCTGCGGACCTCCTCCGACGCGCAGCCGTAGGTGAAGGTCGCGTCGCGCCACCGCCAGACGAAGTTGTACTTGACGTTGTCGCAGACCCAGTCGTAGAGTTTGCGGGCCTTGCGGTAAGGGTTCTCTTCGCCGCCGACCACGGTGCGGGCCAGTTCGCAGAGCGGTTCGGTCAGGGCGATCTGTTGCTCGGACCGCGTGAATCGTTGGTAGAGTTCGCTCCGGCGGTCGTAGGATTCGATGGTGTCGGGATCGATCTGGAAATCGGTGTGATAGGCGTCGAAGGCGACTTTGAGTTCGAGGGTGAGGTCGTCCTTCTCGGGACGCGGCGCCTCGAGATAGGCAATGCCGATCTCGGAAGCGATGTCCGGCGAGGATTTCAGTGCCCCGGGAGGTTCGACCGAGACGAGACGGATGCTCTGCACCGCGGGGGTCAGGAGCGGATAGGGGAACCAGGCGCGAACCACCGGTCCGGGCGGCAGATCCGACCGCCGGACAACTGCCCTGACCGAGTAGACGTGCCGCACCGGCGCGACGTACGTCTGGGGGCCCGACGCGGAGGAGCGGAGCCGGTCGAGTGCGGCCGATTCGTCGAGGAAGATCCGGGCGAATTGGCGGTAGCCCTCGACCGCATTGGCGTTGCGGGCCATCAACCCGCTGTCGAAGAAGCCGAGGTTGGTCGGGTTGAGGATGCTGTAGCCGCGAACGCCGTCCACTTCCTTGGAAAGGATCCAGCCGCGGCGCTGCCAGTCGGCGAATTCCTCGGCCCGGTAGTCGCGATAGGTCTGTGCCAGTTTCTCGCGGAGTTGCGTTTCGCTCATCGCGAACTCGGCGCGAAGATCGTCGACTCGGAGCAGGCCCTGCTGGGCGTTTCGGCGGAGGAGCCAATCCCGCTGCGGATCGCAGCGCGCGAGGATCTCCTCGTACCGCCCCTTGGCGCGCGTCAATTCCCGCGAATCCTCGAGGCGGATCGCTTCCTGGTAGACTTCCGCCAGGGACGGATCGGCCGCATCCCGGGCGGGCAACGCGCTGGAGACAAGCAGCAGGCAGGCACACAGGACCGCCGAGGACGCTTTCATCGAATGTCTCCTTTGCAGAGCGGGCGTATGGATGCCGAGATCGAGGTGGCGATCAGATCTCGCGGACGGCCTGCTCATCCTGCTCGCGGCAGAAGACCGTGTGACGGTTCCAGTGCGCATCGTCGCGATCGGGGAAGTCGGTGCGGACGTGGCAGCCGCGGGTTTCTTCGCGCTCCAGCGCGGCGCGGATCATGAGCCGGGTGACGCAGAGCATGTTCTGCAATTCCCAGCCGCTTGGGGCGTGGAACTGCAGGGCCAGCACGTAGCGGCACCAATGGTCGATATTGTCCATGGCTTCGTTCAGGCCGTCGGCATTGCGGCGCACGCCCATGCTCCGCCACATGAGGCTCTTGAGCGAGTTGTGGATGTCCGTGAGATCGAGCCGTTCGCTGGTGAGCCTGGAACGAGGGTTCTCCAGGGCCAGGGCGCGGAAGGTATCGTTGACGCGGGCCGCCTCGCGCGACGCGCCGTCGCCGGTGTGGGCGCCGTAGACGACTGCTTCCAGGAGGCTGTTGGAAGCGAGGCGGTTGGCGCCGTGCAGGCCGCTGGAACTGACCTCGCCGGCAGCCCAGAGGCCGGGCAGCGTGGTGCGGCCTTCCAGGTCGACGGTCACGCCGCCCATCATGTAGTGGGCGCCGGGACGGACCGGGATCCGGTCCTTGGTAATGTCCAGGTCGAACTTCTCGCAAATGGCGGCGATGCCGGGAAAGCGGGCGCGGACGACGGCGGGATCGAGGTGGGTCAGGTCGAGGTAGACATTCGGGTGCCGGGTCTTTTCCATCTGGCTGACGATCGACCAGCTCACCACGTCGCGCGGCGCCAATTCGGCGCGGGGGTCGTAGTCGGGCATGAAGCGGTAGCCGTGGCGATCGACGAGGTGGGCGCCCTCGCCCCGCATGGCCTCGGTGATCAGGTGGCGGCTGCTGCCGGCGATGTAGAGGACGGTGGGGTGGAACTGCATGAACTCCATGTCGCGCAACTGAACGCCGGCCCGGTAGGCCATGGCCATGCCGTCACCGGTGGCCACGTCGGGATTGGTGGTTTCGCGGTAGATCTGTCCGACGCCGCCGGTGGCCAGGATCGTCTGCTTCGCCCAGACGAGCGTCTTGCCGTGCCGCTCGTTCCAGACAATCGCCCCGCGGCAGACTCCGTCGTGGGTCAACAGATCGACCGAAAAGGTCTTCTCCCAGACGGAGATGTTGCGGGAGTTCTGTATCCTCTCGATGATTGCGCGCATAATCTCCCGGCCGGTTGCGTCGCCGTTGGCGTGGGCGATGCGGTCGCGGCAGTGGCCGCCTTCGCGCGAGAGGGCCAGCGTGCCGTTGACCTCGTCGAACTCGGTGCCCCACTGGATCAGTTCGCGGACCCGCAACGGCCCTTCGCGAACGACGTGCTCGACGACGTCGCGGTCGCACAACGGGCCGCCGGCGAGGATCGTGTCGCTGACATGGTCCTCGACGCAATCTTCCGGACCGAGCACCGCGGCGATGCCGCCTTGGGCGTAGGCACTGTTGGATTGTTCCAGATCACTCTTGGTGATCACCAGAGTGGAAAGGTTCCTATCGACGCCCAACGCCGCGCGGAAACCCGCCAGACCACCGCCGAGCACAAGGACGTCGGTGAAAAAGTGAGGGACATGCTTTGGATGGAAGGGAACGAGATAGCGCGGGATCAGGGTGGGCATGGTTGCTGACGAAAGTTGAAAGGCCGGACCAGGAGAAAACGGCGAGTTGGGTGCAATTGGGGGAGTTGCGAGGGGGCGCTGCCAGCATGCAATTGTAAATGCCGGGGCGCGGCACGGATAGCGGATGGCACAAACAGGGGGTGTAGCGGTCACCAAAGGATCGCTAGACAACCGCTGGAAAAGGAGCTTCCACACGCGAGAGCCGACGCCGCGTTTTGGGTACACTGTGGAAAGCCATCGAAGCGTGTCGCTTGGTCGAAAGGCCCAGTGGCGAAGACCCGTCGGGGAGGTAAGTGCACATGGATCGCCGGCAGGTGGGAATGCTGTTTGCCGTTTGGCTCGTCGCCTCGCAGCCGCTCTGCGCCCAGGAACGCTTCCGAGTCGGCAGCGCCACCGCGGAAATCACGCCGCCGGTCGGCTGGCGACGGGCGGGCGGGTTCAGCGAAGTCATCAGTACGGGGGTCCATGACCCGCTTTACACGAAAGCGATGGTCCTGTCGCAAGGCGGCACGGCATTGGCCCTCGTGAGCAACGATCTCTGTTCGGTTCCACGCGAACTGACCGACGCGGCGAGGAAACTCGCCAGCCAAGAGACCGGCATTCCGATCGCCAACATCGTCATCGTCGCTACGCACACCCACGGCGGCCCGGAATACTACGGTCCCCTGCGCGACGCGCTCCACGCCCGCGCTAAGAAGGAAAACGGCGGCCGGGATCCGCGGGAACCGATCGATTACGCTTCGCAGCTTGTGCAGCGCTGGACCGAAGTGATCGTTCGCGCCTGCGCCGCTCGGAGGCCGGCTTCACTTTCGATTGTCGTGCCGCACCAGGTGGGAGTGGCTTTCAATCGACGTTACCTCATGAAGGACGGTTCCACGGGCTGGAACCCCGGCAGGCGGAATCCGGAGATTTTCAGGCCGCTCGGACCGGTCGATCCCGAGTTGCCTTTCCTGTTGGCCAAGGACGCCGAGTCGGGAAAAGCGTTCGCCTCGTTGACCGTTTTCGCGATGCACACGGCGATTTCCGGCGGGGCGCCTTTCGGCGCCTGCTATCCGGGCCATCTCCAGACGCACCTGCGCCGGCAGTTGGATGCCCCGGAATTGACCTCTCTTTTCGGCGAGGGCTGCGCGGGCGACGTTAACCACGTCGACGTCTCGTCCGAGCAACCCCTGGATAGCCAGAGCCATGCCGAACAGGTCGGCGCCTGTCTGGCGGCGACGATTGCCCAGGCGCTGCCGCTGGTGCGGCCGATTGCTGAGGGGCAATTGGCAGTCCGTTCCGCGACGATCCGGTCGCCCGTCCGTCCCATATCCGCCGAAGAGTACGAGGCGGCAAAGGGACTCATGGACAACCTGGACCGCAACCGGGCTCCGTTCCTGGTCGTCGTCGACGCCTGGCGGAAGATGTTCTGCCATGAGTTTTGGGAGAAGCACGCAGGCCGGCTTCCCCAGGAAGTGCAAGCGGTGCGATTCGACCGCGACACGGCGCTCGTCGCCCTGCCTCATGAAGTGTTCGTGGAACTGGGATTGGCGATCAAGTCGGGATCTCCGTTCCGCACGACGATCGTCGTTTCCTTGGCCAACGACCTGGACTTCTACATTCCGACTCGACGAGCATTCGAGGAGGGGCAGTACGAGCCGACCACCTGCCCACTTGCAGCCGGTTGCGGCGAGCGTCTCGTCGAAGCGGCCCTGGGGCTGCTTCACGACTTGAAACCGGAATGACCCGTCTCGTTCATGGCACCACACCTTGAGTCCCTCGCGTGGCTGGCAGAAACCGGGCAACGCGAATGGTCCCGGATAAGATCGGAGGCAGCCCAGAGGCGCGGCGGTACATGGCAGGACGAGAAACCGCCTGGTTGTCCGATTGCGAAATGCCAGCGGTTATGTCGTTTTGGGAAACTAGGTAAAGCCTGCCGGTTATTCTCAATATTCCGCCCGCGTCTCGCCGATCTAGGCAAAGCCTGGGAAGCAGCTTCCTCTAGCGGATGGGGGTGCGTGGGTGATGGCACGGATGCATGTTCGAGGACTTCGCCTGGTGCTGGTGATTAGTTTGATTACGCCGCTGACCGGCTGCGGGTGGCCGAGCGTCCGCCACGGGGTCATCCTCCGCGGCAACTGGTCGTTGGAACTGAACCGCGTACCTTGGCTGACACAGAGTCCTACGGGAGTACAGGACTGCTCGGAGGTAGAACACCTGGTTCCGACGGATGGAAGTGGACCAGGCAACCTAAGCCCGTCGGGTGCCGTGGACGGTGGGCTATTGGGCTCCGAAACACGTCGTGGGGGGGCATGCCATCCAGAGGCTGGCAACTCCACCACGAGTGCCGCAGGCTACTACAACCACCCGCGGTTTCATCCCGTTCCAACTCATCCGGTTTTTGCCAACCAATCACGCCCCGCCCTTTCGGTGGGTGCTGCTGTACAACAGGACTGGCTGGAATCGAGTCCTAGCGGCCAGGCGGATCCCGGAGACAGCCAGGTTCCAGCATCGGAAGAGCCGGAAATCATACCGACGCCTCAAGGCGCCAGCAGTCCGCGAACGAACGTTTCCGAGCAACGAGACACGGCGCCCGAGCAGTCGAGTTGGGTCTTCTCGCTCATGGAGACGTCTCCCACCAAAACAGGGGCACGGGTTCCGGCAGTGCGGAAATGATGCAGACACTGGAGTCTGCGCCGTGAGGCCCAGACAAAAGGTCGACTGCCATCACCGCCTGCCCCTGTCCCGAAGCGGGAGAAGAGAGCTGAGTTGGCGCCTTTGGGCATGCCGAAGATACCATCCGGAGGATGGCGGGCTGGGTAGTCTATGCCGGTTGTCTTGTCTGGCGGTCAAGGCGGCGCGGCCACATGGCCGATTACTCTGGTGTTGCCGATTCTGTGGAGACGATGTAGCCGTGTCGGTACCCGGCTGACGGGGTAAACCGCGACGTCCAATTCACCAGCTCCGATACATCCCTATGGCCGACCGACCCGCTCCTCTCATCTCATACTGCCGCTGGGCCGCATGCGTTGGATTGGTTGCTGTATGGGGGTTTTCCGCCGGACAGCCTCTGGTTTGCGGGTCTGAACTGAGGCAGACTCCGATCGTCAAAGCCGTCCAACGCGCCCGTCCTTCCGTGGTCAACATCCGCGGCGAGAAGACCATTACCTCGGACGCCCAAACGAGCCAAGAAACGGGCCGCCGCGTCAACGGGATGGGGACGGGAGTGGTGGTCGACTCGCGCGGATATCTCCTTACCAACCACCACGTGGTCGACGGGGTCCGCGAGATCCAAGTGACCATGGCCGACGGGCAGCGTTACACGGCACGGCTTGTTGCACGCGATCCCGAGACGGATTTGGCAGTGATCAAGATCGACCCGGCGCAACCGCTGGAACCGGTCCTCGTGGGGACGAGTTCCGACCTGATGCCGGGAGAACCCGTGGTCGCGGTTGGAAACGCCTATGGATATGAGCACACGGTGACGCGCGGGATCATCAGCGCGCTGCACCGCGCGGTCCAGGTGAGCGACGCCCAATACTACGAGGACCTGATCCAGACCGACGCCAGCATCAATCCGGGAAACTCGGGCGGTCCGCTCTTGAACATCGACGGCGAAATGATCGGGATCAACGTGGCGGTCCGTGCCGGGGCCCAAGGAATCGGCTTCGCGATTCCCGTGGACAAAGCCATGGCGGTCACCGCCGGTCTGTTGGCCTCGTGCAATCTGAAGCAGAACTGGCACGGGGTGGTTCTTGCTTCTGACGTCCGCATGGGCGAGCGAGGACTGGCCGTTGCGTCGGTCGATCCGAAAAGCCCGGCCGCGCAGGCCGGACTGCAACCCGGCGACGTCGTCAGCAGCGTCGGCGAGGTGCAACTCCATCGAGCGTTGGATTTCCACCGCGCCATGCTCGAACGCAGAACGGGCGAGCAATTGGCACTGTCGGTTTGGCGAGGCGACGAATCGCTGAATCTCGAACTAACGCTTGCTTCCCCTCCGGCGGCGGCCCGTCCGGCAGCGAGTCCCACCTGGGAATCGCTGGGGATGGAACTCAAGCCGATTGCTCCCGAAGAATTCCGGCAGAGGTTCCAAACACGCTACCGCGGCGGACTGGCCGTAGCCGCGGTGAGGCCGAACAGCCCGGCCGCGGCCCAGGGAATCCACCAGGGCGACGTCCTGGTCGGGATGCACATCTGGGAAACGATCTCGCTGGAGAACGTGGCCTACATCCTGAACCGGTCCGATTTTGCCAGCATGGTTCCCGTGAAGTTCTTCATCCTTCGCGGCAACGAGACGCTTTACGGGTTTCTGTCCTTGAACGTGCAATCGGCGACACTCCAGCGGTGAAGAGAGAGGGAGACGCGGGGACGCGGAGATGGCGTGATGGAATGATGGGGGCGGACGGCTTCGGCCCTCAAAGGCCCTAACAGAAATCCGACTGCCCTCACCCCCTCCCCTCTCCCGAAGCGGGAGAGGGGAGTTGAGTTAGGGCCTCTCACGGCCTCAACATTCCAACACCCCAACACTCCCTTCTTCCCTGCTGGCAGGCGGGTGACGGCTCCGGTATGATTCTTGTGAGCGCTTCTCGACCGGAGTTGCATCGCTTATGGAATCAAGACTGATCCGCTATCTGCGCGGGCGGTTGGGTCCGCATCCGCTTGTAAGGCTCGGCGCGGGGGACGACGCTGCCGTGCTCTCGATGGCGGGTACGAGCGAGTGCGCGATTACCGTCGATATGCTGACCGACCAGGTGGATTTCCGGCTGTCGGAAACGGAGCCGCGGCGGATCGGGCGGAAGGCGCTGGCGGTTAATTTGAGCGACCTGGCTGCGATGGCGGCAGAGCCGCTGGCCGGCGTGGTGGCGCTCGCACTGCCGCGAAGCCGAGGAATGGAACTGGCAATAGGGCTCTATGAGGGACTGTTGCCGCTGGCCGAGCGCTACCAGTTGGCAATCGCCGGCGGGGACACGAACAGTTGGGACGGCCCGCTGGTGCTCAGCGTGACGCTCGTGGGACGTGTGGGCGCGCGAGGTCCGCTTGTCCGCAGCGGCGCCCGGCCGGGCGACCGGATCCTGGTCACCGGCCAGTTCGGCGGGAGCATTCTCGGCCGCCATTTTGATTTCGAACCCCGCGTTGCGGAAGCCTTGTTGCTTCATGAGCGTTACGAACTGCATGCGGGCATCGACGTGAGCGACGGACTGTCGATCGATCTGGCCCACATGGTCGAGGAGAGCGGTTGCGGGGCCGTCGTGCGGACTGATGCCGTACCGATCTCCGAAGCGGCGCACGCGCTGGCCGCGCGGACGCCCGGTGGTCCTACACCGTTGGACCACGCCTTGAGCGACGGAGAGGACTTCGAATTGGTCCTGGCCGTACCGCCGGCCGAAGCCGAGCGGATCCTCGCGGACCAGCCGCTCGAAGTGCCCATTGTCGAGATCGGCGAGTTCGTACGGCAACCCGGCATCTGGCAGGCCAACGGGCGAGGAGAGAAGTCTCCGCTGGCGCCTCGCGGCTACGAGCACGAGTTCGACTGATGGAGCGATTGATTTTTGTAGCCGGCGACGAGAGCCAGACCGCGCGGCTGGGCGCGGCGCTGGCTGAGGCGATTCCTGACGGAACGGTCGTTTCCCTTTGCGGGACTCTTGGAGCCGGCAAAACACGACTCGTCCAGGCGATTGCCGAGGCCGATGGAGTGGACCGGCGGAGCGTGGTCAGCCCAACGTTCGTGCTCCTGCAGGAATACCAAGGACGGCGGCCGATCCACCATTTCGACGCCTACCGCCTCCGCGACGAAGACGAATTCCTCGGGCTCGGCCCCGAGGAGTATTTCGAATCCGGCGGGATCAGCCTGATCGAGTGGGCCGACCGCGTGGAAAGCTGCCTGCCCGCCGAACGGCTCGATGTCCGGATCGAAGTGACCGGCGACACGGCGCGACGCTTCGAGATCGAGGGCCACGGGGACCGCTGCGCGATGGCCGTGCGACGGCTGAAGGAATTGCTGGGGAGTTGAGAGTGAGAGGGAAGCGGCGGAGGGCCGTGTCGCGATGAGATCAGTCTCGATGGGTTCGTCGGCATTCGGCGAGACACTCACAAGCAACACGGGGTAGGCAGATGGACTATTGGCAGACGAATTGGCCGAGGAGATATCCAAAAGGCTCCCCCTGCGGTGACCGCAGTACCGCTGCAATGGCGGGGTGGGGTATCCAATTGGGTGGAATAGCGTGGGGATTTGGTTTTGGAGAAACGTCCTGGACCTGGTGTGTACGATACTTAAGAAGGGAAAGGCGGGACGTTGCCATGCGAATCATCATTCTGTTAGGCGCGATGCTGGCTTGGGCGGTTCCCGGGACGGAAATCGCCGCATTCGGGCAGTTTAGTCCTACAGCCACTCGCTACGGGATGTTCGGACCACGAGCGCTCGGCGGGCCGATTGCCCCGAAGCCCGGCCGTTTCCGAGGCGGTCTGGAGATCGGCCCCAGCGGAACGTTCGAGGGGATACGACACACGTATCCGTGGCTCCAGAAGGACGACATCGGGCCGGTATCGCCAGCTTGGAGTGTCTGGCGCGATACCCCATTGTTCCCGACGAATGAGATCCTCCCGGCACCCTACGATCTTGAAAGCACGCTTCGTGTGATCTCGCCGGAACCGACGACGCCAGCGGGGCCTCCAACGCCGCCTCCCGCGCCGGCGAGTCCTCCCGCAGCGCCCACGGAAACCGCCGCGCCGCCTGTGGCCGAAACCCCCGAATTTCCCTTGCGCCGCGCCGGAGACGGACTCCCGGGCGGGACGGCCGAACCGCAGCAGGCTTCGGCCCCGCGGCAGACTGGTCCGGCCGCGGTCAGTCCTTTCCAGACTGCCGGTGCGCCCTACACGACGTTTCGCGCGGGTTTCGAAGTCAACCGGCCGACGGTGGATCGAACCGGGGCACGTCTCAGCCGCCAATTGACCGCGAGTCCGCGGATCGAGCGGCTTTCGCCGATTCAGGTGCAGGTGCAAGGGCAGACCGCGATCCTGAGAGGCGCCGTCGCTTCCGACTACGATCGCCGGGTGGCCGAGCAGGTCGTGCGCATGGAGGCGGGCATTCGGGACGTCCGCAACGAGCTGACCGTTCCGCGGCCGGCGGGAGACGGCAGGAAGGATTAGTGGATTAGTGAAATCGTGGATGAGGGGTTGACGGAAGAGTCACTCCAGGGACTCACTATTCCAATACCCCACGACTGAGTACCCAGTACTCAGTTCCCCAGCATTCCAGTGCCGAATACCCAGTACCCCAGTATTCCAGCATTCCGGTACCTCAGCATCCCAGTTTCCCCGGACCGCATTCCTCCTGCCGCGCGGGGCCGCAGCCTCTGCCTGGGTCAGTGGTCCAGGAGGAGGATCGCGACGTTCATGTAGATGATGATGCCGAGGACGTCGATCAGGCCAGCGACGAAAGGGTTGCTCATCAGCGCCGGATCCAATCCCATGCGGCGAAACAGGAGCGGCAACAAGGAACCGGCCAACGTGCCGCACATGACCACCAGCAAGATCGTGATCGGGATCACGATCGCATCCCCATAGCCCGGCGCCAAGGGTAGGGCAATGAGATAGCCGATCGCACCGAGCGAGCCGCCGAGCATCACCCCCATGACCAGTTCACGGCGAATGACGCGCCACCAGTCGCCCAGCGATACGTCGCCTGCGGAAAGCGCAGTAATGATCAGCGTCGCCGATTGATTGCCGGAATTGCCGCCGGTCGAGACGATCAACGGGAGGAAGAAGACGAGCCAAGGAATCGTCTTGATCACTCCCTCATGGTGATTGAGCGTGAAGATCGTCACCAGCGCGCCGAAGAAGAGAATCGTCAGCCATAGCCCGCGCTTCCACGTGAGCGTCACGAGACGCGTTTCCAGGTAGCTTTTCTCGAGCGGATAAACGGCCCCGCTGTGGTAGGCGTCTTCCACCGCTTCTTCGCGCATGACGTCGATGACGTCGTCGTGGGTGATGATGCCGACGAGTCGCCATTCGTCATCCACGACGGGAATCGCCAGTAAATCGTAGTGGGCGACTTTCTCGGCCACCGCCTCCTGGTCGTCGAGCAGGTTGACCGTTACCAGGTCGCGTTCCATGATTTCGCCGATGCGGGTGTCCGGTTTGCCGATCGCCGAAACCAACTGCCGCGCGGAAACAAGGCCGCGAAGGTGGTCCTCCTCGTCGACCACGTAGAGGTAGTAGATCGTCTCCAGGCTCTCGGCCTGGCGCGCGATCTCCTCGACTGCCTGGCGGACCGTGAGGTTTTCGCTGAGCCGCGCGAACTCGGTGGTCATGATCGCGCCGGCCGACTGCTCCGGGAAAGAACTCAGCCGCTGGATGTCGCGCCGCTCCTCCACCGGCAAGAGCGGCATCAATTCCGCCACGATTTCCGGCTTGACTTCGTCCAGCAGATCCACACGGTCGTCCGGAGGCAGATCGCTGATCAACTGCGCAATTTCGTGCCGATCCATCGTCTCAACGATCTTGATTTGCTTCTCGCGATCGAGGAAGTTGAAGATCTCCACGCGGAGTTGCGGCTCGGCGTACTGGAGAACCGCCCACATCTCCGGCGCCGTCAACCCCTCCATGAACTCCGCCGTGCGCGCAGGATGCAGCGCCTGGCAGAACTCGCGGAGTTCGGCGGCATTGTTCTCGGCGAGCATTTCACGGAGTTCGGGCAGATAGAGCGTGTTCGTCATGGAAATCGTCCTGAGCCCTGGATCCCGGCCCCCGACCGCGTCAGCGCGCAACGGCCCAGGGGTCGGTGGCGGCGGCCGTGTAGCGCTGCGGATAGAAGAAATGGTGGAGGCACTGGGGCTGAGCGGCAAAGTTCAGGTGCAGGAGACTGCCCACCACGGAAGCATTTCCGATCAGGTCGTATTGCCGCTGGTCTCCGGCAAGGAGGCCCGCCGGCGGACCGAAGGGCTCCAATCGCCATTTCGTGCTGGTATAGCCTCGGAGCCTCGCTCCGGGACGGCCGAGCCAGCTCGCCTTGGCCAGCGTCACTTCGACCGGTACGGGCGAGATCGGGGAGCGTTGAAGTTTTGCGACGGCAGGCAGGATGCCCACCATGCGGCGCTGCTCGCCGTCGGGCGTTTCCATCTGCTGGCAGAGATAGGCGGCGCCTCCACCCTCGGCATAAACTCGCCCGCCCGATCGAACATGGTTCCGGATCGACGCGCTGATGCAGTGGTTTTCCGACAAGGCGCGGGCGTGCAACTCGGGATGTCCGCAACCCAAGTAGACAATGTCGGTCCCGTCGGGGATTGCCTCGTCGCGAAGCGGGGAGAAAGCGACGACGGTTGCCCCGCGAAGCTCGAGCAGATCGAGTGTGTCCGGGAAGTAGCAGTGAAATGCCTCGTCGTACGCGATGGCCACCGTGAGCTTCGGAAAGATCTCGACAAGACAGCCACACCCGCCGGGGCGCTGTGGCAGTTCCCGCTGCACGGCCAGCTCCCAGATCCGCTCCAGCCGGGAAGATGCCGCGAGTTGATCGCCCAGAGACTGGCAAAGCTCCGGTGGAAGCGGATCCCCGGGCTCGACGCATTCGAGCCTCCGGCGCAGACGGGTCAATTCGGGAAGGGAACCCACGACCGGCATGCCCCAAAGCGATTCCAACTCGGTCGTCAGGCAAGCGAGTCGCCGAGAACCGGCGACGCGATCCAGCAGAAGTGCGTCGCCGAACCGCGGCCGGAGCGGCAGGTTGCAGGGCCCGATTTGCGAGCTGTCGAGGACGATCAACCGGGGCAAGTCAAGCCAGCGGCATAGCGGCTCCAGCCGCCCGCCGCACCGTCCCTCTCCGGCAGCCGGCGCGAACTGCCCTTCCACCAACGCCAGATCGGCGTAATTGACGCCACGCTCGAACAAATCGCGGCATATCTCCGGAGACATAAGCCAGCTATCGAGGTGGCGAACATTCGTGCCGGTGACCGCTGCGACGCCCGGGTTCTTCGGAAAATGACTGCGCGAGAGAAAACTCTGCACCTGCAATCCCGCGCGGCGAAAGACCTCGATCAAGGCCCAAAGCATGGCCTGAAGATCGGCCCCCGGCTGAATCGTTCCTATCGCAAGCCGGGGCATTCGGGTCATAGCGGTCGTCCGCCTGATGCACTCAGAGTGGAATTGGATTTGGGAACAGGGCGTGGTTCCAACAAACGTGGAAGGCGTCTCACCAATACTCGGTCTTACTGGTACGAACCCCCATCTGGCATGGAGGAAGTCCCCATTTTCTCAATGGCACCGGGAAAAGAGCCCGTCATTCCCGAATACCAAAGCGCGAACACAAACCCCTACGGAGAAAGCCCGTATCCGGGAACGCCCACCGTTATTCTTCGGAGAACACCCGATCGAGTCAAGCGCTCGCAGGATGCCGCTGGAGCACCGCAGGGGGGTGCGTTGGAGGGCGCGGCGTTCGCGGGCAACCGTTCTATGGATCGACTCTGCGGACGGGATCAAACCCCGCCCGCCGGGCAGCCGTCACTTGCCTTTGAGCTCGAGAGTCCGCGGGCCCTGATGCGTCTGGACCTCGATCCGGATCCCTTCGCCCTTTTTCACACTCTCCAGCGCCGTCTTGAGCTGCGCAGCCGTCTGGACCGCCATATCGCCAACGCGCCGGATCAACATTCCTTCGCGAAGCCCGGCGGCGTAAGCGGGACGGCCGCGGTCAACGTGGACGACCACGGCGCCGGAGCCCTCTTCGTAGCCCAATTGTGTCGCAAGCTCTTCGTTCAGATCCGTGGCCAGCAGGCCCAATTCACGGTTCTGGTAAAGCAGGCCCAATGGACGGTTCTGGTGAGAGCGGGCTGCCATATCGAAATCGTCGGGCATGGCGCGGACCACGACGGGCACGGTAGCCGGTTTGTCGTCGCGGAGAATGTCCACTTGGTGACGCGAGCCGTCCGGGGTCCGTTCGACCATTTCTTGCAGATCGGTAGCGCCGAGCACTGCGCGCCCGTCGAAGCGGAGGATCACGTCACCTTTCCGCAGCCCGGCGGCGGCTGCGGGCGACTCCTCGAATACCTCGGAGATCCTCACACCTTGACGGGGCAGCACGCCGAATTGCTGGTTCTCCGGGTCGCCGGCCGGTTCGATCGCAACGCCGAGATAGGCGCGCTGGACATTGCCCCGCTGGATCAACTGGGGCGTAATCCACTTGGCCAGGTTGACGGGGATGGCAAAGCCGATGCCCTGATTCCCCCCGGAGCGAGAGTAAATGGCCGTGTTGATGCCGATGACCTCGCCGTCCAGGTTCACCAAGGGGCCGCCCGAGTTGCCCGGGTTGATGGCGGCGTCCGTCTGCAGTAGCTTCGCTCGACCGACGGCCCCGAGAGTCCGGCCTTTAGCGCTGATGATTCCCGCGCTGACCGTCTGGTCCAGTTCGAACGGATTGCCGACGGCCAGCACCCAGTCGCCGATCTCGGCTTTGTCGGAGTCGCCAAGCCGGGCCGCTGGAAGAGGCTCTTTGGCGTTGATTCGCACGACGGCAAGGTCCGTTTTCTCGTCAACCCGCACATCGTCGGCCTTGAATTGCCGGCCATCCGAAAGCTTGATGACCACCTCGTCGGCGTCGCGCACCACGTGGTTGTTGGTGAGAATCACCCCCGATGGATCGATAATCACACCGGAGCCGAGTCCCGGCTCAGGCACGTCGGGCACGCCATGGAACCGCGGCCCACCGTCCTCAAACAAGTCCTCAAACGGCGTTCCGCGAAACGGGTTCTCGTTCTGCTCCGAGCGGGGCGCCGCCTGGCGGGCAACCCGTGCGCCGGTCGTTGTCTTGACTTCCACCACGGTGGGAAGGACGGTCTTGGCAGCGGCGCGGAAGGCCCTGGAAAGGCTCTTGGCCTGTTGGATGGCAGCCGCGTCCTCGTCGGCACGGCTGGGCGCGGACGCTGCCGCCGCCGCGATCGCCAATAGGATCGACCATTTCCCGAATTGCGGACTACTGGCGACACGAATTCCTGCACAAGGCATTCTGAGATACTCC
>JABWBD010000469.1 GCA_013360685.1 Pirellulales bacterium | reverse complement strand
GCTGCAGGAAGCGTTGGAGCTGTTGGAGCCACGCCGGATGGGCCGCCCGCCGCGCCAGACGCCGCCGGCGGAGTTGTGCCGGCGACTGGAGGAAGTGGAGGCGGAGAACCGGGAGCTGCGCGAGCAGTTGACGGTGGCCGAGGTGCGGCGGGAGTTGGCCCAAGCGTTGCCGCAGGTGAGCCGAGCGGCCGCGGCACTACCAAGCCTTTAGTTGCGGAGGACGGTTATGCGGTTGAATCCAGGAAATCGTCGCATATTTTGCCTGTTCATCGGGAGTGTGCTTGTGTTCGGTGGTCTTCTCCGGGTCAGGGGATACCAGAATGAAGCACAACCTGGAGGCAAAGATGGGAATTCCACCACTATGTTAGCGGCAATTCGATCTGATTATGAGAAATCCGAGAGCGAATCATCGTTCTCGGAGGACGGAAAGATGCGATCTGGACAGCTTGCGACGTTGTTGGTGAGTGTTGTCAAGAAGCACGTGGGCAACGACAAGAAGCTGGCCGATCGGCTTGCTGACGAGGCTATTTCTGCCGAGGGTGACACATTCAGGTTTACGGTGCTTTCCGCGCTGATTACTATATACTGTGAGCGAGACGACCAGGATGCCCTGATGCGTCTGCTCGCGAGATGGTGCCCGGATGACCGACTTTATTCGCCAACTACCATTGAAGGCTATTTGGTCATTGTGTTCTCTGACAAGCTTCGCGACGGAACCCTGGTTCTCTGTGATGCCTTCGATCGTTCCACGTCGAAAGATACTCGTCACCGACTTGCGACCGCGTTGCGACGTGGCTTCACCGCCCTCGGTGTGGAGTCACGTGACGATGCCGCGTTCGTGCGGGAATGTCGACGTTGGTATCTGAAGAACCGCGGTCAGTATCAGTTGAACTACGAATATTTGCTGAAGGGCCACTACCCAGATATCGATCCGGCGACCAGCCTAGTGTTGACTCCACACGAGAGTATGAAGCGAACCGGTTTGTTTGTAAAGAAGGCAGGGTTCGAGGGAACAGGAGGTCGGAAAGGACAATAGGGCCGAGCAGTGAGATAACTGTAAGGCGAAGTGTCACGAACCGATTGTGTGGCGGGGTGGCGCCGCCTGCGCGGCGATTCCGTTGGCATGCTCGGCTGCGATCCGTGTGCCGCATCCACAACACCTCAACAGCCAGACGGCAACGGCAGCGTGACGACACCCCAGTCAGGCGGATGCGACAGTGCCACACGCTCTGCCGAGCCTTCCGCCCAAGAGGATGCCTCCGCCGGGCAGTGCCCTAAAGGAAAAAGGAAGGGAAAAAGGGTGAGAACTGTTTATGACAAACTGGGTAAGTACAAATAGTTCTGACCCTTTTTGTCTCTCCCAGTCCCGCCTTTCCTCGAGACGCTCGACGTCAAACCAGACTTGATGCCGACGGGCCTCCAGGTCAGCCTTGATCCGCAAGGCGTCGGCCGTATGACGATCGTGGCCGTAACTGAGAAAGATGCGACGGGACCGGAAAGTCTCCCCTTCGGCGCCGGCGTCCGACAGGCGATTGGGTTCCGGCGCTGTTGGGCGTGGGACCTCGCCGGGTTCGTGCGAGGCCGTCGCTGAATCCGGCGGCCCCGTATAGATCAGCCCGACGTTCTTGTAGTCATCGGCGAGATCTTCGAGGATGAGGGCCTCGCGAATCCGTCTGACCAGCCCGGCATCGCCGCCCAGAGCGTCTTCGATCCGGCTGTTGGTAACGCGGCCCTCGGTACTGAGGAGATGAAGAACGATGTCGCGTGCCTCTTCCAGGTTCATTCCCGCCTCCAATCATCCAATCGTCCCCAGCGGGTTCCAATTGCCGGCGTTGGCCTGACCGCTTTCGTCGGAAACAAGCATCCACCGTCGCGCACGCCGGCGTGGCGCGTACGAACCGCCTGCGCGGATGCTGGAAGCCGGATTACTTCATCTGGTCCAGTTCCCCCAGTGCGCGCGGGAGGAATCGGATCGCGCTGGCGCTGGAGCCCGGAGTCTTTGCCACAAGGTCCTGGGCCACGTCGCGGGCGAGCCGCACCAGGTCGGGCGCGGCGGTGAGGCGGGCGGCGTAGGCGAATCCCTCGCAGGCCATGCACGGCGTGGAGCTCGGCCGGCTCGAATTGGGACAGCTCGTGTAGCGGAACTGGTTCGTGGCCGGATCGTAGGTCTCGCGGACCAGCCATCGCGCCGCGTCGACCAGCACCTCCGCGGCGCGCGGGTCGCCGGTCGCCTGGTGATAGTACTTCATGCCCGACAACAGCACGCCGGTCATGAAGCCCGCCTCGCCGCGGTGGCGGGGCAGGTCGAAGCAGTGGCCGGGCACAAGGCAGCGGCGCCAGCCGCCCTCGGGATGGGCGCGCTCGATCGCACAGCGCGCGATGATCTTGGCCGCGTTGAGATAGTAGGGATCGGCCGTGGCGTGGTAGAGGCCCATGGTGAGCACGATGTGCCAGCCGGGCACGCGACAATTCGACATGTCGTAGTTGTTGAGCCAGGCGCCGTCGAAGTGCTCGGCGATTCCGACTGCCGCGTCGAGCGAGCGGCGGTCGCCCGTCAGCAGGTAGTGCTCGACGAGCCCTTCGGTCCGAGTATGGCAGGGGCTGCTGCCGCCGTGAAGGCTGCCGCCTTCGACCGGGTTCTGAGAGAAGAATCCCCCCACGTGCCCGATGCAGTGTGAGTAGCCCGCTCCCAAGCGCCGGGGATCGGGGCAGTCGTGGATGCAGTCGACGTCGCCGTAGTGTTTGGCGGCGCGGTCGCCGAGCATGAAGGCCCGCATGTCGCCCGTGCGCGCGAAGTGGAGGAGCCAGACGTGGGCGTCGTCGTACTCGATGTTGGCCCAGTTGTAGCCGCGTTCGCCCCACCAGTCGCCGTAGTTCATCATGCCGTAGTCGCGGCGGCGGTCGCAGCCGTCGATGGCCCTGGCGACGCACTTCTCCATGGCGGCATCGTAGGGCGAAGACCATTCGGTTCCCGTGGGCACGATCTCGCCGAGCACCCGCGAACCGCAGACCCACGCCGAGGGCGCGGAGGCCATGACGCCCTGCTGGAAGGCGACGAGATTGGTTGGATTCGGGCCGTCTTCGAACGAGACCAGCAGTTCATGCGTTTTGGTTTGTCCCTGCTTGAATCGGTATCGCGAGCCCAGCAGGTTGTAGAAGTAGTGGACCAGCTTCGCGGGATCCTTGGCCTCTGCGTCATAGCGATTGTCTTCCAGCGGCGGCATCAGATCGAGCTTGACGCCCGCGGTGTCCACGGCCAGCGCCTTGGGGTAAAGCTGCCAGAAGTCGCGGAGGGCAACGGTCATGGCCGCGGCAGGGCCCTTCACGCGGACCCATCCGGCGGCCCGGCGGCCTTCCAAGTCCACCGAACTGGATCGGAAGCGATAGTGATCGTCGAAATCCTGAAGCAGATGCGCCCCGTGGGCCGCTTCGCCCTGTTGTGCGACGACGGCCGGCGCCGCGGGCAGACCCTTCAGGATGGGCGGCGCCTCGCCGCCGAGTTCAAAATGACTCGCACCGCCCCGCAGCGGAAACTCCAGCCGCAGCGAGCGCACGGAGGTGAATTCGCTCTCGAACTCGTCGTTTCCGAACGTGTAGAACACGCGGACGAACTTCTGCCCGGCATAGGCCAGGATGCGGGCCTCGAAGGCAAACCGCTTCGCGCCGTCCTCGGCCGCGTGGTGTCCCTTGACGAGCACGCAGGCACGCTCGGGCCCGCTCTCCTCGACGGCGAGTTCTTCGGCTGCAAGCGTGGCGAAGACCCGCCCGTCGTCGCCGGTCAGCACGGCGCGGCCGCGGCCGTCGTCCTGTCCGCAGACGACCTCGTCGTCGCCAAACCTCGCATCGGCGTTCCTGTCGAGCCACACTTTGCCGGGAAGTCCGAAGTGGGACTTGGAGATTTCGATCCGCATGGGACCGGTGACCACGGCCACGCTCTCGTCGAGGCGGTCGACCGAGAGCCCGGCCGGGGCATCGGCCGGGGCATCGGCCGGGGCATCGGCCGGGGCATCGGCCGGGGCGACGCTCGATCCGCACTCCAGCGTATATTCCGCACTGGCGTCGGCGGGGACGTCGGCCCGGAAGCTCAGCAGCAGCCACTTGATCGAACCGTCGGGCCAGCGGGCCAACGCCCGGGATTGCACTGGCTGAGGCTTTCCGTTCGGCGCAAGCAAGCGGACCTGCCGGACCGAGCGGAGCGCGGCCTGGGGCAGCGGGACGCCCGACGTCACCGGCCACGCCGCGAGCGTCTCGGCCGACGGGTTTTGGACCTTGAGCGGGATGCGGTTCTCTTTCGCTCCGGCCGGGATGTCGGGAGAGGCGGTGCTAAACGTGATGGGCGGGCCGGCTACGGCGCCGCCTTGGGGCAGCGGCGCGAGGACCTGCAAGCGGTACGAGGCGCCGGGTTTCAGACCCTCGAGAACCACGCGATGATTGGCGAGGGTTTCTTCCTCGGCGACTTCTTCGATCCGCCCGTCCGTTTCGTACCTCACCGTACACTTCGCCGGCCATGTGGTGATCCAGGTGACGCGGACGGCGTCGGGCCGGGCGGCATCCTGGTCCCATACCGGCGTGGTCTGGAGATCGGTCAGTTCCAGCACGCGCTGGCGGATTTGCGGCGGCCCGGCCAGGAAGAGAAAATCCTCGACGCGGTAACTGCCCTGCGACTGCGCCGTGCCCAGTTCGATCCGTTCTCCCGCCTGGAAGTCGTATGCCTCCGTGGTGAAGAAGAGCTTGGTGCGGTTGTCGTCTTCGTCGGCGACGGCCAAGCCCAGCGATCGGCCGGCGCGCCGGATCTCGATCCGCTCGGTACCGGGCTGATCGTAGAGCAGAAAGCCGAAGTGGTAACGGCCGCTGTTCGGCGCGGTGACGAGGATCTTGCCGCCCGGAGCCGTGCGGATCGCGGAGGGTTCCTTGTATTCCGTGCGGAGGTCGTCTTCGAATCCCTGGAAGTCGCAGTTGCCGATCTTGACCACGGCGTTGGCGGGATCGGCCTTGAGGCCGCGGAACAGGTCGAGCCCGCGCGTCATGGCCATGCCTTCGCAAGCGGAGGCCGCGTCGAGACAAGAAGGCTTCGGGCCGCTGGACTGGCCTGCGGCTTTCACCGCAATCCACGGGGTGCTGTCGCCCCAGGCCGGCTGACGCTGCTCGGAGAGGCCATGGACGCGGTAGACCGACTGGCCGTTCTCCTGATGAAGCGGCAGGTCGGCGGAGAGATAGAGCCGCTTTCCGTCGAGGCAGGTCCGCAACGGCGGCCCGCTGCCGTACTGCCCGTCCGGTGAGATGGCCGCGATGCTCGCCGCGCCCTCGGAGCGGCCGAGCATGTAATCCACGCCTTTCACATCCTTGCGGCCGGTGTCCGGGTTGTTGTCGGCATCGAGGTAGAGAATGAAATTGGAATTGGCGGTTGGATAATCGCCGGCAAATTCGACGCACCACAGGAAGCGGTCGCCGGCCACGTTGCCGAACGAGATGCGCTGGATGCTCCGCCCCGGTGATTTCGCGTGGCGCTGGTGACGGCTGGCGGCGTCGGGCGCCGCGGCGGCGTCCCAGAGGACGTCGAGCCGTTCCGCGCGGGTTGCGTCGGTGCCCAGCCGCTGTTCGGCAAAGTGTGGCAGCCCGTCGCCGTCGCTGTCGGACGTGTCCAGCGCTTCCGGCGCCACGGCGACGATGGCCGGC
>JABWBD010000468.1 GCA_013360685.1 Pirellulales bacterium | reverse complement strand
GCTTCCGGCCTGGGCAGCCGCGCCCGCCGTCACGGCAATTGCAGGTCGCTGCCACGGATCCACTTGGAGACCACGTAGCAGCAACCGTCGGCGGTGCGGCCGACGTCGTAGACCGGCACGATCGCCGGGTGATCGAGCCCGGCGACGATCCGGGCCTCGGCCAGGTAGTCTTCCACGCTCCGCGGGTTGGAGAGGTGATCCGGGTGCGGGATCTTGACGGCAACCTCGCGCGCCAGCTCTTCATCCCACGCCAGGTAAACCCGGCCGAACGCGCCTTCTCCGAGGAGATGGCGAATGCGGTAGCGCCCGATCCTCGCCGGGACTTCGCTTCCGCCGCCGTTTTCCGAACGGGCCTCGATGCGGGACGCCGTACTCTCGTCGCCGGAGCCGGGAAGACCACACGGCTCCGGTTCACGGCCGCTGGCGCCCGGAGGACCACTCGACTGAAAGGCCAGCCGCGCCATCGCGCGGCGATATGCCGCGTCGTCCGCTTCGTCCAAGGCGCCCCGGACGCGGCGAAGCTTTGCCAATTCCGCGGCCAGATCGGGCATCAGTTCGGGATGCTCCGCGGCGATCCGCTCGTCCGAGACCGAGTCGCCCATGACGCGACGCTGCGCAAGCTCGAAGACAACCCGGCGGATCTGCTCCGCCCGATCCATCGATTGCACGTCGCTGGAGGAACCGGCCGACATGATTACCCGCTGAAATACAACGAGGACCGTCCCATCAGTTCGCGGAGCCTTTTTCGGGCACGGTAGCAGCTTGCGCGGACGGCCCCCTTGGTGCATCCCATGGCCCGAGCGACCTCGTCGAGCGACTGGCCCTTCAAGTAGTAGCGCTCGACGATTTCGCGCTGATCGTCGGGCAGGGCGGCCAGTGCGGACCGCACGCGCCGTGCGCTCTCGCGCCGTTGGCCGCGGGCGCTGGGAGTGCTGTCGTCGCCTGCAATCCTCTCCACGAGGGCCGCCCAGCCGCTGCTCTGGCCCGGCGGTTGCGACTGATCTGCGTCCACAGCGCGCCGCTCGCGCCGCCGGCGTTTCTCGGCATCTCGGATCAGATTGTCGGCGATCGTCGCAAGCCAGGCGAAGAAAGCGCCTTCGTGCCGCGGTTGATACCTGCCGATTGCCTGAGCGGCGCGGACGAACGTCTGGTGCAGGATATCGTCGGCGAGGACCAGCCGACCGAGATCGCCGGAGATCCGCGACGCAATGTGCCGCTGCAGTCCGTCGTAGTGAAGCAGCAATAGTTGCGCGAGCGCGGCGCGGTCGCCTTCCACGGCCTGGGGAAGCAGATCCGACTCAAAACGGTCCGAAGCCATGGGCGTCGCTCGAAAAGCAAGAACGGCCGCACGCGGCGAGGCCCCCGCGCAAACCGGCAAAACCAAGGGTGTCGTGAACGGACTCGAGATCAGTTACTCCTATTCTGACGTATCGCGGCCGGCTTGGCGAGCATGTTCCCCCCTGTAAAGGTCGTTTAACCGCAGGCCCAGCGGGCCGCGCGTCGCGTGAAAGGAGCCATAGCCGCCGATCACATCGGCCGCCTGATACGCCCGTGCCGCGTTCCAACCAATACGCGGCCCGATGGGCCTGCGGTTAAACGATCAACAAGCAACGATTTGGTACCTCTACGAGGATGCGAGGATGCCCCCCCGGGCCCCGGCAGGCAACGCCGTCCCAAGCATCTGTATCTTCACTCCCTATACTACTTTCGATGCGGTTGCCACCCCACCAACATATCGCTAGGCCGGCATACGTCGGACCCGCGGCAATGCGCAACCCCCCCATTTTTGTATACAGTCATAACCCATGCAACAACACTTCGACCTGTTGCATCGCCGTCCCGTACGGCTCGAATCGACTCCAAGGATCGAGCGCGTCCGCTCCCCACGCGGATTCCGATAAAATGGGTGAGAGCTTCAGGATCCACCGGAAAAACACTTCCGGCCTGCCTCCGAGGCGTAACCTTGGGTTACCGCAACACGCATTCATCCACCGTCCTGAAAGCACCACCCACGGGAGATTGTGCATGGCCCGGATCTGCGGCCGAGAAAGCTCAGCCAGCCGAGTCATCGCTGCCGCATTGACTTTTGTGGCGGTTGTCGGCTCCGTTCGGTTCGTGGCGGCCGCGGACGCCGCCGCTGCGTCCTCTCCTTCCGACGCCCGGCTGGCCCTGCTCGTCGGCGTCCAGGAATATCCCAAGTTGGGCCCGGCAAAGCAGTTGGATGGCTCGGGAAACGACGTCCAGGCAATGAAAACCCTCCTGGTGGAACGTTTCCGATTTCAGCCGGGCGATATCGTCACGCTCATCAACCGCGATGCCACCAGCGAGAGGATTCGTCGCGAGTTGGCCGGCCTGGCCGAACGTGTCCATGCTCTTGCCGGCGACGGAAAGCCGGTTCGCGTGGTCTTCCATTTTTCCGGCCACGGCTCCCAGATGCCCGACCAACCTGAAGGCCATCCCGACTGTGACGAGGAAGACGGCCTCGATGAAACCCTCGTCCCCTACGACGCCGAGCAACAGGGGGGCGATCAAGACATCCGCGACGACGAACTGAACCGCTTCGTCGACCGCATCGGTTCCGCCGCCGACTCGCGCGCCTGGATCGTGCTCGATTGCTGCCACTCGGGCACGGGCGTACGGGGCGCGACCAAGATCCGAAAGCTCGATCGGGCCGTCGCGCCCGCCGTGGCCGTCTCCGGCGACCGGCGGCGGATCGTTCGCAAGCGTCTGCCGGAAAATGCCGTTTTTCTCTCCGCTTGCCGCGCCAACGAGGTCGAACCGGAGTATCGCGACGGCAACGCGAGCCACGGCCTTCTGACGCGGTTCCTCACGAAACTGCTCTCGCAAGAGACGTCGCTCTCCTCGCTCTCTTACGACATCCTCTGCCGTTCGATCGCCTCCCGCTACCAGCAAGAGGCCGTGCTCCAGGCGCCGACGCCGCAGTTGGAGGGGACCCAGGCCACGGTCCGCAGCCCTGTCCTCGCCGCGGATGGACAACTCGACCGGAAGCCGTACTGGCGGGCCGAGTCGGCTGGAAACGACCGCGGCCGCGTGAAGCTCGTCGCGGGCAATCTCCATGGCGTCACCGCCGGGTCGCTCTACGAATTGTACGAGAGCCCCGACGAGATCGCCTGGAGTCGGGCCGCCGAGATGGATTCCCGGAAGCAGTCGCTTGCCTGGGTCCAGATCGAGCAAGTCCACCCCGCTACGGCCGATGCAACCGTCTTCCGTTGGGCCGATGCCGACCACAGCCAAACAGTCCCTGGCGTGCTGCCCCCGTCGTTCCGCCAGGGATACGCCGTGGAACGGTTCCACCAGCACGGCGACTTTTCCATGCGAGTCCGCGTCGTCAAGGCATTGGGGCCCGACCGCGATGGCCCGCCGCTGTCGCCCGGCGCTGCCGGCGTTCCCGAGCCAGTCCAAAAAGGTCTCGAATCCGCCAGGCGTCCCGACGAATCGGAGTGGCTCCGCTGGGTTGCAGGGGATGCGCCTTGCGACGTCGTCGTTCGCTTTGACGGGTCGTACGCAGCCATCGTTCCGGCAACCGGCGTGGCCTCCGTGTCCCGCCAGCCGGACAAGACTCGCGGCGCCGTGCCGGCCTCGCTCCGAGGCGGCTGGGGCCCGCTCGACCTGCGAGTGCCAAGTGAGTCCGCGAGTCAACTGGCCGATTACCTCCGCCGCATCGCGCGAGCCAGAAATCTCATCCGCGTCGCCGCCACCCAATCCACCCCATTGTGGCACGCCGCTCCGCGCCGTGATCGTGAGCTGGAGCACGCCGCCGAGCGACGTTCCACGCTCGTCGACCTCCAACTCGTCGCCGTGGAGTTGAACAACAAACAGGAAATCACCAGCACGCGCCCCTGGCCGTCCGATCCGGACCAGCCACCCGTGATGCACGAAGGCGACTTGTTTGCCCTGCAAGCAACCAACCGCGACCCCTCGGGCAAGCCCGTCTACGTCACGGTGCTGGTCGTCGATCCCGACATGGAAATCCAAGCCGTCCTGCCTGCCCAAGAGGGAGAAGACCTGGTCGACGAACAGCGCCTCGACCCCGGGGCGGATCGGATCAGCGATCCCTACCAATGCACCGCTCCGCCGGGCCGCCACTATGCCATTCTCTTGGCCACGCCCCAGTTCAACGAATTCTACCGTCTCGCCCAGCCCCGCCTGCCAAAAGCCCGCTCGACCGATGCCGGTCCCGGGATCGACGAGCTGTTTCTCGAACAGATGTATTTCCAGACCCGCGGCAGCCGCCGCACGCGCCCCCAGAAGCTGTACGACGACTCATGGTCCTCCGCGATGCTCCAGTGGGAGGCGGAACCATGACCGAAAAATCCCCCCTGGTCTCGATCGCCTCTCGTGCCCGCCTGCCGGGGGCCCCGGGGATTGATAAGTTGCCAGACCCAATTAGAATGCGCGCACCGCGCGACCGTGTTGCGTTGAACCGCAAGCCGCATGCCTGCGAGTTCGCCGGACGCGTCGCGAACGCCTCTGGCTTGCGGTCAAATAACCCCACTGCCGGCGCAGTCGCTCTTAAGCACTCCGCCCGTTCGTCGCGCACCATGCAGACTCCCGACTTCTCCGAACTGATCCGGCGCGTCCAAGGCGGCGACACCGCGGCGGTCGAGGAGTTTCTTGGCCGATATGAAGGCGCGATCCGCCGCGAGATCCGCTTTCTGCTTCTCGATGCCCGGCTCCGCCAGGTCGTCAGCGAGAGCGATGTCTGCCAGTCGGTCGTGATCCGGTTCCTGGTGGGGCTCTGGTCCGGTAAGTACGAGATCGGGCAACCGGAAGAGTTGGTCGGCCTGTTGAAGAAAATGGTCCGTGCCCGAGTGGCCGATCTGGCTCGCCACTGGACGGCCCAGCGCCGCGATGTTCGCCGAAACATCTCGACGGAGAATGCCCGTTCGGTGGAAGGCATGGCGGCCGAGGCCTCGCCCAGCCAGTTGGTCGCCAACGCGGAATTGCTCGAAGAAATCAAACGCAGGCTCAGCGACCGGCAACAACGGATCCTCGCCATGCGGCAGCAGCGGATGACCTGGGCCGAGATCGCCGGCGAACTCGGCGACACCGCCGGCCCGGAAGCGGTCCGCAAACAGTACGAGCGGGCGCTGGCCCGGGTCGCGGAAGAACTCGGGCTGGAGGATCTGCCATGAACCCCGCCGAAGCCACGGCAGGCTCGACGCTCGTGGACCGCTTTGCCCGCCTGTGGCAGGAATCCCAGTCCCATGGACCGCCGGACGTTCGGGCGTTCGTCCAAGGCCACGCCGGCCTCCCTCTCCGCGAATTGGCCGACCTGCTGCTGGTCGACCAGACCTATCGCTGGCAGACCGGTTGCCCGATCACGGCGGAGCAATATCTGGAAACCTGGCCGGACGTGGCCGCCGATCCGGAGTTGAGACTCGATCTGGTGTACGGCGAATACCGCGCCCGCTCCGCTCGAAACCTGCCCGTCGATCCGGCCGCCTTTGTCCGGCGTTTCCCCGATCTCGGCGAGGCTCTTTCCAGGCAGGTGGAAGTGGCCATTTCAGAATCTGATGTGGTGCTCATGGTGGTAGATGCATTCACAGGGCCAACGGATTACGATCAAATTATGGCCAGAATGATTTTGCATCTCGACAAACCCCATTTGCTGGTGGTCAACAAAATTGATGGCGATTTGGACGAAGCCGAAGCCGCCG
>JABWBD010000467.1 GCA_013360685.1 Pirellulales bacterium | reverse complement strand
GGGCCAGCGCGGCCACCTGCTTGGCTAGCCGCGGCCGGCGGCCGGCCAGCGATGCGCAGCGGGCCAGCGTCTCGTCGGCGTCGGGCTGCTGGAGAAACCGGCCCAGTTCCGCCGTGCTCCGCACCCCCACCCGCTCCCACAGAAACCGCTTCCCCCAAGGCGTGAGCTGCGCCAGACGCGAGAGGTCGTCGGTCCGCTGCATCTCGCTCCAGCAGTGGCGGAAGAATTCGCACCATTCGCAGCGCGACTGCACGTGCCAGCGCGCCTGGTGGGCTTCCGTCCGCAACACGCGCACCAGATCGTGGCGCAAAAAGCCTTCCAGGTGGGGACGGAAGTCGCCCAGCGGAAACTCGGTCGGCTCGGGCTGCCCGCCCAGCCAGACGGCGCCGGTGTCCAGGTCGACGGCGGCGGCGATCCGCTCGTCGCGAACGATCGTGTCCAGTTCCAAGGCGTAGAGCAGCACCTGTACCCGGTGCGTCAACTGGAGCGACTCGCCCCGTTTGAGGTCGATCAGCTTCAGCCGCCGGTTGCCCTCTTCGTCGGCCGACACCGCGATGAGGTCGGGATGATTATCGCTGACGGTCACCAGCGACGCGTCGATCCCGTAGCGCGAGTAAAAGGCCGGCGGCAGATGCAATGTCGGCTGGTAGAGCCAGGTCCCCGGTTCCGCCGTCCGGAGCAGATCCAGGGTCTCGGGCCAATCGAAGCGGCGCGTGTGGCTCGGGCCGTCGCCTGCGGCGATCAGCACGCGCCCGGCCAGGTATTCAGCAAGCACCACTTGCTCCCAGCCATAGCCGCTTTCGAGCAGTGCCTTTACCAGAGGGCTGTGGTCGAACTCGCGCTGGGGAATGCCTTCCTTGCGCTGCAGTTCGGGCCCGGCGGCGTGAAAGCGAAGAAACCGTTCGCAATCGTGGAAGAAATGCCGTGCGATGGCAGAAGGACTGGTGCGAAACGGGGCGTCGGCCATGACTCGTACCTTGCATCCGTACGGCAGCAGAAAGCAACAAGCAGGAAAGGCCGTGGGCGGATCCTGCCAGGCAGTCAAACACCATCAGACAGTGTAACCGCTACCCGGTCAGGTGGTCCAGGGTGGAGAGGGAAAACTTGCGAAATATGGAGGAATGGATCAGCTAGAATCCATGCACCGCATCCAAGGGCGTTGCCTCGCGAGTTGGGCGGGAGGAAACGACGTAACTACAGTCCTTGTCAGTAGTTATGGAGACTGATGATGATTGCGTGGTGCGCGTCGCGGCAGCGCGGTAGAATGGCGCCGATCATGGTGTGCTGAGCATTCCATCGTATGCGGAGGGCGAGATGTCTATGTGGATGAAACTGGCAATCGTTCTTGGTGCGGTTTGGGGAGCGGCTGCAACTTCGTTTCCGGCTTCCGGCGCTTCGCCGGAGACATTCCTGGCGGGTTGGCAAGCGGCCGCCCCGCGTGAGGAGATCCGGCCGGCGTTTGCGTACGATGCGAGCGGCGGACCGCAACGCAGCGGGGCCCTCGTGATCGCTACGGGCGCGTCGGTGGCAGAGCACGGCTGGTTCCAGAAGGCGTTTCCCGTCACAGGCGGGAATTCCTATCGGTTCGAGGCGGCACGCAAAGCGGAGAACGTCGCGGTGCCGCGGCGCTCGGCGCCCGTGCGGATCGTGTGGCTGGACGCCGTGGGAAAGGCCGTCCTCGCCGATCCGCCCGCAGGACAAGAGAAAGAGTCCGGGCGGCTCCCTCTCGCCGAGCCCGAACATCCGCTGGACGGCCCCGCGGATCGGGACGGATGGACGAGCGTGCCCGGCGTCTACCGTGCCCCGATCCATGCAACGCAAGCGGTGGTCGAACTGCATCTGCAATGGTCGCCGCGCGGGCGCGTCGCATGGAGTGGGGTAACGCTCGCCGAGTGCTCGCCGCCGCCCAGCCGCAAGGTGCGTTTGGCCACCGTGCATTACGTACCGACCGGCAAAGCACCGCGGATGAACTGCGAAGAATATGCGCCGTTGATCGCGGACGCGGCCGGGCAGCAGGCAAACCTGGTAGTGTTGGGCGAGACCGTGCCTTACGTCCGGGTGGGTAAGAAGCCGCACGAGGTCGCCGAACCCGTTCCCGGCCCGTCGACGGAGTATTTCGGGGAGCTTGCGCGCAAGCACCAACTGCACATCGTCTTGAGCCTGTACGAACGGGAGGAGACGGCCGTTTACAATACGGCCGTCTTGCTCGGCCCGGACGGCCGACTCATCGGCAAGTACCGCAAGGTCTGCCTGCCGCATAGCGAAATCGAAAGCGGCGTCACGCCCGGCGACTCGTATCCGGTGTTCGAGACGGCCCTCGGGAAGGTCGCGATGATGATCTGCTACGACGGCTTCTTTCCGGAGGTCGCTCGCGAACTGACGAACCGCGGCGCCGAAATCATCGCCTGGCCGGTGTGGGGCTGCAATCCCTTGCTGGCCCAGGCGCGGGCCTGCGAGAACCACGTCTACGTCGTCAGCAGCACCTACGCCGACGCCAAGAGCAACTGGATGATCTCGGCCGTCTTCGATCACGCGGGCCAACCCGTCGCGAAGGCCGACCGCTGGGGCCAGGTGGCAGTCGCCGAAGTCGACCTGGGCCAACGGTATTTCTGGCGGAACAACCTGGGCGACTTCCACGCGATGGCCCAGCGGCACCGACCGGCCCCGACGCCCGAACCTGCCGCGATGCCCGGCCCAAGCGCGGCGGGTCCGAAATGACGGTTCGGCTGCCGAAGAACGGCTGACGAGGTTCGTCGAATTGGACAGCGCCATTTTGTATGGCAGGAGCGATGTAACACACAAAACGGCACCCCGATGACGTTGGACCCCGTCGTCTGAATTTCTGGCACTCGGCGCGGCTGTGAACCACGTGAACATCGCGACCAATCCCGCCGAGCTTCCTTAATGCCTGCCCCCGTTCGCACGAAGCAAGAGCCACCACGGCGACTTGACGGGACACCCGCCACCACGCAGAACTCGGCCGGCTCTACAACATCGAGATGCAGATGGTCCCCGCCCCGAGCTTCCCAGGCCGGTTCCTCTATTACTGGTCCAGTATGTATGGCAGCCAGCTCAAGGAGGGGGAACGGTACGAGGAGTTGCGTCCGGTGATTTCCATCTGTTTTCTGGACGGCATCTTGTTTCCGGAGTGCGACGACTATCACCTGCGGTTCCAACTGCTGGAGGCGACGGCGCATTTTCCGCTGAGCGACGATCTGGATATGCACCTCTTCCAACTCCCGCACTTTACCAAGACGCTGGACGAATTGGATACGGATCTGGACTTGTGGTTGTACATCTTGAATAATGGAAGGGGGATGGACACGGAGAGTCTTCCCGCCAGGTTGAGGGTGGCCGAAATCGAAGAGGCGTTGGAGGCATGGGCGATGCTGACCGAGGACCGGACAAAACGGGAAATCTACGAGGCGCGCGAAAAAGCGAGGCGGGACGCGGAAGACTGGAGATCGGCCTTGGAGCGATCCGAGCAGCGAGTGCAGGACAGCTTCACCGAGGGTCGGCAGGCAGGGCTTACCGAAGGCCTGGTCGGCCAAATACGCCTGTGCGAAGAACTGCTGGCCCACGCACCAAGAGCCGAAGCGGAACTGGCGGCAATGTCGATCGACGGCTTGCGGCAGTTGGCCGATCAGTTGCACGCTGAACTACGGCAGGGCCGGGCAGCCGATTCGCCCGAGTGATGCAGTAGTCGGCATTTTGCTGTGCCGGGAATGCAAACCACTTCCGGAGGATCTTTGGGACCATGTCGTTCGATTCTCATCGTTCTACCGCACCGGTTTACCGTGACGGCTATGACGAGACACCAGCCTGCTATTCTCCACGAGCGACGTCTCCATCGATCCGTCGGCGTCCAGTCCCAGGCTCCAAGTAAAGTTCCCGGATCACCAACGGACAACGACGACGTGGCCGTCGGGGACGATCCGGTCGGGCGGCTCGATGTTCCGACCGCGCAGCACCGCCGCCACGTCACCGGCGAAACGAACCATCGCGCCGCTGGGTGCTTCGATGCCATCATCGCCCAACTGCTGCGGGTCTCGCGCCCACACGGAGAGTTGAGCGGCAATCCACTCCTGCCACGCTGCTCGCTGCGCATCGGAAAGCGGCACGCGTGCCGCTTGGAGCGTCAACAGCGGCTAAAGAAGGTACTCGATTTTCTCGGGCAAGGTCTCGGGGAAGTCGAGCAGTTTCATTTTCGGTCCTCTCCACAATCCTTCCGTTTCCGTTAGTTGGACAGCGCCACTTTGGTCGCTCTGATGTGCCGTAACTGCTGACATCGAGACGATAGGCCGTCCTCCGAGCTTAGTCGGTGGATCGCCTGATTCTGCACTAGCTGCGCCCGATCCAACCGTTCTCCGCAACTGTCTGGGCCTTGTCGTAGTGCACAATCATCGCTCCACCGACGCAAGGTCGGCGGGGGCGGAAGTGATTGTTGTGTTGTGTGTTACATCGCTCCTGCCATACAAAGTGGCGCTGTCCAACTACATATGCCAGCATAAGACAATTTCGAAAAGCAGCCGGCCAGTGATAGACTCGTTCAATGTCTACTTGGCGGCGTAGCCCTTCGTCCCATCCCGAGGAGCGACTGCCTGGAGATCGCGGCGGGGACGTTCCCAAGCCTTGGTTACCGCGGCGCGGACCAGATCCAGCGCGGTGCGATAGTCCGGGTCGTTGGCGTCCTGATACACGGCCCGGCTGCAAGCGGGCCCGCCGGGCGTTGCCCCGGCCAGCGGCGCCCTCAGGAAGCGGCTCTGCTCGGGCCGCGCCAGATCGATCCAGTCGGACCGGGTCACGTCGGCCGCCTGGTGGCACTGGCCGCATCGGCGAGAATGGATAGCCGAAAGCGCACCAAACAACTCCCGGTCGGCCGGCAGGTCGTAGGGCGGCGGCTCCTGGCGCTTGTTGATGAACCCGTCGTGGTACGGGCCGTTCAGATCGATCCACGTGACCAGCCGCAGCCAGTCTTCCTTCGAGAGTTCCGCTCGCTTGCCACACGCGCCGGTGCGGAGCACTTCGACCAGCTTGCTCTTGTGCGAGCCGAACGCCAAGGGCGGGGTGATTCTGGCGTCGTCGCCCACGTTGGACCGCGAGATCAGCCGGCGCTGGAGAATCGTGTCGTAGGCTCGATTGTAGCTTGCCGTCAGGCCGCCGGAAAAATCGAGGCCGTCCGCCGGCTTGATACCCGAGTGGCAGCCGGCGCAATGGCGGTCGAAGACGGGCTGGACGTCGCGGAGAAAGCTCATCGCCCGATCGCCCCAGGGAGGCGGCACGGGCGCGACCGGGTCGTGCAACAGCGCCGTCGGAAAGCGGCCGTTAGCCGGAGTGGCCACCTCCTGCCGGCTTTCGTGGCAGCCGACACAACCCCGCGATTCGCCCGGTTGGAAACTGATGAACGACCGCATCCGCCGCAATTCCATGAAGTTTTCGTCGAGGAGTTGGAAGTAGACCGCCGTATCGGCGGGGACCGTGAAATGGGCGCTGCCGTCGGGCTCGACGGGCACCGTGCCGAGGACGCGAGCCGGGGTCCAGTTGATCATCACCTGCTTCACGTCGGGCTCATAGCGCTGGCCGCCGTAGGCGTTGGAATACGGCCAGAAAAGCCGCTGCGAGATCCGCAGATAGCGGATCTTTTCGCGGGGCACGCCCGGCACTCCCCGGCCCACGTCGGCCA
>JABWBD010000061.1 GCA_013360685.1 Pirellulales bacterium | reverse complement strand
CAGCGGCCTGGTCAATGATGTTGTTTACGGCCTCGCCATCGAGGGCGACAACGTCTGGGCGGCCACCACGGCGGGGGCCAGCCGCTACAACACATCCACCGGCCGGTGGACGATCTTCACGGAGAAGAACGCTCCGATGGAGGAGATCTGGAACTACGACGTCGCCTACGACGGCGAGGGAAAGGTCTTCCTGGCCGTCTGGGGAAGCGGCTGCCTCGAATTCGACTGCAAGAAGGACCGTGAAAACCAGGGGGATCCCTGGAAGGTCTATCTCGACCCGGATGGGGAAATGGAGATCGACCTCTACCGCGACGACGGCATCATCCACGTGATCATTACCGGTGTGAGCCCGGTAGACGGAGTGCTGTGGCTCTCGAGCTATTTTGGCTGCTGCCGCTACGACGGCCGGCACTGGCGAGGGTTATACGCGCACGAAACCGGCATGCCCAGCGATTTCACGAACAACGCCAAGGCCCGCAGCGCCGACGAATGCTGGTTTGCGCACGACAAGGGCCTGGGAGTGATTGCCCACTTCCCCACGGAGACAGCCGTCGCCTACACGCGCGATGAAACCACGCTTCGCGGAAAAGCGCAGATCTTCCGCTGCGGCAAGCTGCTGAGGACCGTGGACATGGAAAAGGCGGTCCCGCACAGTTTCATCATCAATGTCAACCACGACGGCAACGACACCTGGGTCGCCACCGGCAAGGGCCTTGGCTGGGCCGTCGGGCAGGGGTATTACCCAGGGTTGAAGAAAGATCCCCAGTGGGCCGCAACGCTGAAAGTTAATTAGCAGAGCCAGGAGATCGCCATGTGTTACCAAAACCTTGCCTTTGTCACAGTTGCACTGCTCGCGGCGGCGGCGTCTGGGGGAGAAAAGGGGCCGGACGCGGCGCCGCCGATCCCCGTCGACGAGCACACCGGAAACGTCCTCAAGGAGATCAATTCCGTGAATGCGTACCAGAGGCCCAAGCTTCCTTTGAAAAAGGATGCCCGGTACGCCAACACGACCGACGACCTCACGCCCTTCCGACACGTGGAACCCTTCAAACGCCACTTTCTCGAACAAATGGAGTATGCAGGAGCCGGCAGGGCGATCCCCGAGCCCGAGCACGTGGACACTGTGAAGATCGGCTTTCTCGGCCCCATTGAACCGACCGTTTCCGTGGCCACCGGCGGAAGGAGTCACGAGGAAAGCATGGGCACGCAAATGCTCCACGGTTGCCAACTGGCGATCGAGGAAGCCAATGCCCAGGGAGGTTATTTCAAGCGTAAGATCCCGTTCGAGTTGGTGATCAGCAATGACAATGGCCTTTGGGGGGCGTCGGGGGAACAGATCGTCAATCTTTCCTACCGGTACAAGGTGTGGGCGATCCTCGGCAGTATCGACGGCGCCAACAGCCATATCGCCATCCGCGTGGGACTGAAGATCGAGATCCCCATGATGAACAGCGGCGATACGGATCCGACGTTTATCGAGACGAACATCCCGTGGGTAATGCGGTGCATCGGCGACGACCGGCAGCAGAGTTATCTGCTCTGCGACTACTTCTACCGGAAACTGGGGCTCAACCGCGTCGGAGTGGTTCGGGCGAGCAACCGTTACGGCCGGTTCGGCGTCCGGGAGGTCCGCGATTCCAGCCGCCGGCTCGGCAAACCGATCCCGATGGAAATGGCCTACTTCGTCGGGCAGGAGGATTTCTCCCTGCAAATCGAGCGGCTGAAGCAAGCCAACGTCGAAGCCGTGGTCCACTGGGGAGATGCGGCTGACGGCGCGAGACTGCTGAAACAGATGCGCGCGGAGGGCATGAACCAACCGTTCTTTGCCTGCGACCGGTGCCTTCTGGACGAATTCGCGCGTATCGCGGGCGAGCAGGCCGAAGGAGTGGTTTGCGCGTCGCCGTGGAATCCCCAGAGAAAGGATCCCCGGCTCGACGCATTCCGCGAGGCCTACCGAAAACGGTTCAACGAGGAGCCCGAAACCTATGCCGTACACGCCTACGACGGCATGAACATGCTGATTTGGGCTATCCAAGTGGCCGGACTCAACCGCGCCAAGATCCGCGATGTCCTGGCATATCGCAAGGATCCCTGGCCCGGCATCACGGGCGACATTCCCTTGAGCGGTTGCCTGGACGACGCCGGGGAGGTCTTCCTGGCGAAACGGGAGAACGGTAAGTGGAACTACTTCTCGCGATCGGACCTCGAGATTCCGGCGGCGGCCGTTGCTTCGGAGCAGTCGGCGTCGGTGGCGCGAGATCCGGGTGCAAAGTGACCGGGAGGACAAGACATCCATAGAGCTGTGTGGTGCAGATCGCTCGGGTTTCTTGCCGTATGCTGTGCGGCTTTTTCTGCGGCGAGGCTGCGCGCCGCCGAACGTGCATCCGGCCGGCAGGAGGCGTTTTTCCGCGCGCGCGAGCACCGGACCGAATACGCCGGTCCGGGACGAGAAGATGTTGCGCCGGCGACCGTGGACGAGATAAGGATCGGTTACTTCGGCCCCGGTGATCCGGCGGATCCGGAAGGGGGCGATCTCTGGTGCGCGGCGCAGTTGGCCTTGGACGAGGCCAACGCGGCAGGAGGCTACCACGGCAAACCCTTTCGGCTCGTAGCGGCCTGGTCGGAAAACCCGTGGGGCACGGGCGTGGCGCAGGTCGCGCGCATGGTCTACCGCGAGAAGGTCTGGGCGATCGTCGGAGGAATCGACGGCCCATCGACGCACCTGGCGGAGCAGGTCGTCGTCAAGTCGCGTCTGACGCTGCTTGGGCCGGCCAGCACCGACAAGACCGCGAACCTGGCGAATGTCCCCTGGATGTTTTCCCTGTTGCCTGGCGATCATCTGGGGGCCCCGGTCCTGGCCGGAGCGATCGAAAGCATCGGCAAGGGGCCGTTGGTTCTGGTGTCGGCCGACGACCATGACTCGCGCCATTTCACGTCGGAACTCGAAAAGGGGTTGAGCCTGCGCCACCTGGTTCCGCAGTATCACTTCCAGTGCCGACAGGGCATGGCGGATCTCGATCCGCTTGTCGAGCGCGTTCTGCGTCCCGGCCCGGCGGCGATTGTCATCGCGGCAGGGGCAAACGACAGCGCCCGGCTGGTGAAGGCGGTGCGGGAGGGCGGTTTCTCGGGTACGGTCCTCGGCGGTCCGTCGATCGCTCGCAAGAGTTTTTCGGAACAGGCTAAAGCCGCGGCGGAAGGCGTGGTTTTTCCCCTGGTATGGGACCCGCAGGACGGCTTCGGAGAGTTCGAGCGCGAGTTCCGCGCCAGGTTCGACAGACCGCCCGATTACGCGGCCGCGCAAACCTATGACGCCGTGCGGCTTCTGGTCGCCGCGATTCGCAAGGCAGGGCTGAACCGGGCCCGGATCCGCGACGCGGTGGAGCAGATTTCGCCGTGGACCGGCGTCGCCGGAACGATCACGTGGGACGCGCTGGGGGCGAACACCCGGGCCGTCCGGCTCGGCGTCATTCGCGATGGCCGTCCGGTGGCGCCTCCGTAGAACGCAGTTCATTCCGTTCCCGCCATCCCACACCGGAACCCATTCCCTTCCGCCTGCGGAGCTGCGGTCGACGGACAAGGGGCATCGAAGACAGGAACGGAGTGAATTCCGTTTTACATTGAAACTCATCTCCCCAGGACGCGCCTCGTGTTGAATCGGCGACGGTATTCTCGCGTCTTTTCGTTGTCCGGATAATGCTCGTCCGGCCCGTAGGGATAGGCGCTCATCCCATGGAACGGCAGCGGTTCAACTGTCTCCGGGCAGGCCGTGTAAAGGTCCATATCCTTGGTGTAACTGTCGGTCTTGAGCAGGAACGAGCGCCGGCAGCCTTCCGGGACCGGGCCGAAGGCGTCGGCCGGGAACCGGAGGGTGACCTCCTCGCCGCGGCCCATGATCACGTAGCAGTCGTCGGCCTGGTCCAGCAGTTCGGCAACGTCTCCAAACCGGGTGTACTCGCCCGGCATCAACTTCCAGGCCGCTGCCCGATCGATGTTGGCGTAGTCGTACAGGTTCGGGACGCGGCCGTCGGGAGAATACTCGCGGGGATAGCCGAGGAAGTGCAGATCCGCTCCGGAGGCCGCAACCTCCTTGAGCGTGAGCGCGGCGTCCGTGAGATGCTGGGCCAGGAAGATCCGGTCCCAGTAGATCTCCATGTTGCCGGTAATCCGGATCGTCCGGTCGCTGGGAAGGATCTTGCCGCCGACGTCGAGCGTCATGGCGTGGTTGACGCCTGCCGGGTAGCCGACTTCGTGGAACACTTCGACCCACTTGCCGCTCCGAAGCGCGTGAATGCTGGGGGCCTTCAATCGCAACCCGGCCTGGGAGGCGGCGAAGTTGGTTGACGAGTAGCCGTACTCGACCGATCCGATCAGGCAGAGGACGAGCCGGGCTTGAGGCAACAGATCCTTGAGCTGATCGCCGAAATCGATTTCGACGAAGTGGTCCTTGGCGAACCCGACAAAACGGTAGTCCAGATCGGTCGCGCCGGCATAGCCGCGATCGACCTGGCGGAGCGCATCGGTAACGTCTTTGCCTCGGTGGTCGATGGCCCGGACCGGCTCGATCGGCCGCTGGAAGCAGAAGACCTCGAACGCTGGCGGCGGAGTGCCGACGGCCATCATCTCGTGTGGATAGACTTCCGTTCCCACGGGATGGTCCACCGCGATCAACCGGGCCTCGTCGAAGTAGACCACCTCCTCCAACGGTTCGACAACCTGAAGGACATAGTCGCGTCCGAGCGGCTCCAACTGCGGCAAAGGCACATACTCGGTCGGATCGGGCGCGGTGTAGACGCCCGGAGCAACCGAGTAGCCGAGGCCGCCCATGCCGCCGAAATCGGAGACGAAGTCAAAATAGGCGCCGGTCCAGGCGAACAAGTGCGGGCACGACGCAGCCTTGCGCTGGATCTCGGATATCTTCGCGACCTGGCCGGCGGCCAGTTCCAGTTCGGCTTGTAAGACGCCGTCGGGCCAGAGGATCCGCAGCCACTCGACCGTCGGATTGTCTCCCAGGCCGGCGTGGATCCGCAGGGGCGGCAGTGCCACGGGGCCGGAAGGCACGCCCACCACGTACTGCTGGAAGACCCGGCCGCTCTTGGCCTCCACGCGTGCGCCGATCGCCGAGTTGTTTGAGCGGGTTTTCTTGTCCTCATCCCGCCTACCGGACAGGTCGATCGCAATCCAATGGCCGCCCGGGGTGACGTTTTCAATCAGCCGCGGCTTCTCGCCCGCGGAAAGCAGGAGCAGATCGCACCGGCCGTTGCCGGTGAAGTCGGCCGCGATGCAACTGGCCGGGCCGCCGGTCTGAAGCGCCGCTAGCAGGTTGCCCGGATCGAGTTCGGCAGCGTCGATAAAACGCTCCCGGGGCCAGTCGTTCACGAGAAGGACCGGGCCGCGGGCGCCGTCCCGGCGGGTCGCGTCCGCGATCACCAGATCCAAGTCGCCGTCGTTGTCCATATCGGCAAACTGTCCGCCCGTGCCGCCGAACCGGCCGCAAGAATCGGTGAACGTTTCGTCCTGTTGGAACCGGAACTTGCGCTGGTTCCGGTACAGGCGCATTCCATCCCGCGTGAAGACGAGCAGATCCCGATCGCCGTCTTTGTCCGGGTCGCCGGACGTGGCGCCGACCGAGCCGCGCACGTCCAGGCCGGTGCCGGCGGCGTCGCGGACGTGGTGCTGCCAGACGCGGTCGTTCACCCACGCGATCGGTTTGGCGTCGTTTGCGGGGAAGATCACCAGATCAGCGTCGCGGTCGTCGTCGAAATCGTCGTAGACCGCCGCCGCGACCGGTGTCTCGGCGAAACCAAGTCCGAGCTTTTCCGTGAAATCGGTATACGTCCCGTCGCGGTTATTGCAGTAAGCGCTGCCGGCGGCGGGCTTGGTGTCGCCGGAGGCCGGCAGCGACCCGCTTGCCCAGCGAAACGCCAGGAGATCGAGATCGCCGTCGCTATCGATGTCGAAGAGGCGGGCCGAAGCCGTAAACCGTTTTTCGCTTTGACGGGCGGGCGAAGCGATCTGGGTAAAACGCCCTTTCCCGTCGTTCTCCCAAAAGAGGTCGTCCTCGGCGCGGCCGAGCCAGAGATCGAGATCGCCGTCGTTATCGACGTCGCCGAAGCAGGGCGAGACACCTTGTTCGGCGATCGCCTGGCCGGCCGTGAAGAGGCCCTTTCCGTCGTTGAGCCATAAGGACGTGCCGCCTTGCTCACTCAACGCAGTGAGGCAGAGGTCGAGATCGCCGTCGCCGTCCACGTCGCCCGCGGCGGCCCCGGGGAGACTGACCGATCCGCGCTCCCATTTCCAGCTTGACACGTTTGCGTCGATGGTTCTCACTTCGGGAAAGAAGACGACACGGCGGGTTTCCGGAGGCGGCGGGGACGCAGCGGCAGGCAGACCGTCGGGGCCCAAAACCATGTAGTATTTGCCAGTGGTGCCGTAGACGTTGCGGACGGTAAAGGTCCCCGCGCTCAGTTCGGCTTCGTTGAGTTCCTGGAACCTCTGGAACAGGGGCAACGCTTTGTCGCGTTTGCCGGTCCGCTGGTACTGCATTGCCAGGCGATAGATGGCGGAGATGAATCCGGGGTCGATCTCGAAGACTCGTTCGAGAAGTCGGGTTCCTTCCTCACCGCGGTCGGCGGCGAGCAGCGACTCGGCACACTTGTAGGCCACATAGGGATCGTCGGGATCGCTGCGGTACACGGCTTCAAAGCACTCCAGCGCCTTGTCGTTGGTTCCCAGGTACTGATAGTACAGCCCGAGGCAGAAGCGGGCGTGCAGATCCTCCGCATCGTGCTTGAGCAGGTCTTGGAAGATCTCGCGGGCGATCTCGAGGTGGTCTCTCGCGCCGCTCTTCTCCTGGAGATTGAAGTGGGCCAGGGCAAGGTTGAAACGCGCGGCCCTCCAGTCGGGAGCGAGTTTTACGACTTTCTCAAAGGCCTCGGCCGCCTCGACGTACTTGTATTGCTCCATCAACGCCGCCCCGCGGTTGAAGTCGGCCAATGCTTGCCGGCTCGCATCGCCGGGGGGCGAGGCATTGTCGGCGGCCCTCGGATCGGCGGATTGGGCGGGTGGAGGGGCTTTCTTGGGCGCCGCCTCCTGGCGACAGCTTCCGAGCAAAGCGACCGCTGCAAGTACCCATCCGGCCGCCGATAATCTCTTGCCCCACGACACCGCTGTCCGTCCTCCAAACATGATCTGCTACTCCTCGGTTCGTCATGGGTTACTTGCGGGCGGAGCCTTCTTGACGCTGCACTTTGGGCGATCTCTGCGGAGAGGAATAAAGACCGGTATTGGACAAGAACGCGGCTCTCCCGACGCTTCTGTTTTCCGGCAAGGAAACGGCATACCCGGAGTGCCACAAACGGCCAAGCATAAACGATCCAAGAAGCGTCCGCAACCCAAAACAAGGCGCCGCCGGTATAACAGGCTCGCGCCAAGAGCGAACGATCCCAAGAGAAAAATCGCGAGCAGACGCCCGGATCTTTTCACCACGCCGCCCGCCACTTGGTAAGGCCGATAGCACGGAGCGAAGAGGGCCCTTCCGGATGCCACCCTCCCAAGCCAACGCCAGGCTGGGAACCGGGAGCGTCAAGGAGACCTTACTGGAGTCCAACCCCTGCCTCCACGATTGCCAGACAGTGCCGCTTCTGGCATACTTTGGCCTAGCGCCGGGCCGATCAATGAACGACGGGCAGGACCGGTTTCTCTGCGGGTCGAAGATAGCCGGGATAGCCGCCCTGCAGCCCGTCCAAGTCCCAGGGCGAGGCGCCAGGGCTGTTGGCGCCGTTTTTCTTGACCCATTCTAAGCGTTGGATCGCTACAATCGACAGAGGTGCGAAATCGTGATCACCATCCGATGCACAAGCCTTGCCGCCCTGCTGCTGTCCGCGTGGTGCGTGCTCGGCGTGGACGGCCCCGTTATGCTTGCAGACCAGACCAGCATTACCGCCGGTTTCCGAACGCTTCCGGCAGCCCCGATCGGGCCGCCCAATCCCTGGCCACAGTTCCGCTTTCAAATCCCGGATCGCCCGGTCAGACTGTCCGACGATCTCAAGGGCGAGGACCGCGCGGGGGTGTTCGCCAACGCTGCCGTCCCGCCGCTGCCCTATCTCTTGCAGGACAACTACACCCGGCAGCGGCGGATCGAACGACTGCCGACGGTGCAGGTCGAGAATGCCGCCCTGCGCGCGGTCTTCTACCCGACACTGGGCGGTCGGATGATCTCGCTCTACGACAAGCGCGACCGGCGCGAACTCCTCTTCGATAACCCGGTGGTGCAGTTCGCCAATCTGGCCATCCGCAACGCGTGGTTCTCCGGCGGAGTGGAGTGGAACGGCCCGCTTTACGGCCACAGCCTGCTGACGTGCAGCCCGGTTTTCGCCGGCATGGTCCGGACGCCGCGAGGCCCGCTCTTGCGCCTTTACGAGTTCGATCGCGCGCTAGAAACCACCTGGCAGGTCGACCTGTTCCTGCCATCCGGCGACGACCGGCTCTGGGTCCATGTCAAGGCCGTCAACCCCGGCCCGCGCGATCTCGACTTCTACTGGTGGACGAACATCGCCGTACCGTTGGCTCGCAAGACGCGCGTGCTGTCGCCGCTGGACTACGCGATCTCGCATGATTTCGCCGGCAACGCGCGCCTGGCATTCCCCGTCTTCGACGGCTTCGACGGCAGCTATCCCTTCGGCTACCCCTATTTCAAGTCGGTCTTTTTCCGGAAGCCGGGCAGCCGTAAGCCCTGGTCGATCTGTGTAGACGCCGAGGGGCGCGGCCTGAGCCACGTCTCCACGCCGACGCTTTTCGGCCGCAAGCTGTTCACGTGGGGCGGCGGCCGCGGCGGCAAACGCTGGATGGACTTCCTCTCCGAGGAGGGCAAGGGCGACTACATCGAAATCCAGGGCGGCGTCGCACCCACCCAGCTTCAGACCCGCCCCCTCAAGGCCGGCGCGAGCATCGAGTGGACCGAGTGCCTCAGCCCGCTGGCAATCGACGCGAAGGCGGCGCACGATCCGGACTATGCGGCTGCCTGCGAGGCCGCGGGCAGGGCCGTCGACGAGCGCGTGCCCGCCGCGGCATTGCAGGAGATCGACGCATTCCTGACCTCGCAGGCCGCCGAACCGGTCCAGAGGCTCCTTTCCCGCGGGGCCGGTTGGGGCTGGCTGCACGAAACGCGGTCCCGGCGGAGAATCAGCCCGGGGCTGGCGTTCGAGCCGCGCGAGGGCGAGGAGGAAAAGCCCTGGTCGGAACTCCTGACCAGGGGCACTTTTTCGGCAGAAACGCTCGGCAAATCGCCGCGAAGCTTCAACGTCTCGGCCGGATGGACCGACGCAATTCGCGAATCGGCGGCTGCGCACGGGGCAACGTGGCTGCACCACTTGCATCTGGGCGTCGCGCGGCTGGAGGCGGGAGCGATGGAGGAATCGCGAGAGCACTTCAAGTCGTCCTTGGCGCTCAAGGCGAACTCGCCGGCCTTTCGCAATCTGGCCCTGCTCGACGAGCGCGACGGACAACTCGACGCGGCGCAATCGGCCTACAAGCGCGCCTGGACGCTCTGCGGAAACGATGCCAACCTGGCGGTCGAGATCTGCGGTTTCTTCATGCATCACCGCCGTTACGATGCCTTTGCGGCATTCGTGGAGTCGTTGCCGGCACCGGTAGCCGAGCACGAACGGATCGTCTTGATGACGGCCCAGATTGCGTTGGAGCAAGGCGAATATCCCACCGTCCGGCGGCTGCTCCAACGGGAGTACTGCACAATCCGCGAGGGCGAACTCAGCCTGAGCGAGTTGTGGTTTGCATCGTATATCAAGGAGGCGGAAGCCCGCACCGGACGTCCCTTGTCGCCCGACGAGCAGCGGCGGCTCATGGAGGATTTCCCGCCGCCGCGAGTGATCGATTTCCGGATGAAGTGACGGTGCATCCGAGGCATACATCGACGCCAAGAGAAACCACTGACAGAAAATCTCAACCCTAGTCTCGGTCTGATGAAAGCGTCTCCGGAGAACCCGCGCGCGGATCGGCTCGGCCTGGTCGCAAACGGCCGAGCGTGGAACATCGCCTTCCGTACCGCCCATATCGCGTCAATGGGTGTCCTCCTGGGCGGCCATTCCTTCGACGTATCGCCCTCGCGCCTACTCGTGGCCCTTTGGCTGACCGTGGGAACGGGAGCGGCGCTGGTCGCCCTGGAGGCCGGCCCGAGTCTCCTTTGGTTTCACCAGGGGCGCGGACTAATGACGATGGCAAAACTGGCCCTCCTCTTGCTGGTGCCGCTCTTCTGGGAATATCGGCTGCCGATCCTGCTGGTCGTGGTGGGTGTCGCCTCGGTCGGCTCCCACATGCCCGCTCGCTACCGCTACTATTCCATCTTCTACCGGGAAGTCCTGCGCTGTCACGGCGGTCCGGGCGATGCCCGGCTCGCCGCCGAATCGGCGGACAACGAGGATCGCGGCCCCGAGGATCCCTCTTGAGATGAGCCCGAAAACAGCGCCGAAGGCGGACCAGAGACATTCTCACACAAGTGTGCGGATCACGCGTGGTAGCGCCCGGACTGCGACTCCACGAAAACATCCAGCCGATTGTCGATCTGTTCGACGCCTTCGATGCCGGACACCGCGGCTTGAGCCAACTGCTTGAGGTAGTAGGTGGGGACCCTGCCGCTGAGGATCAGCGTACCGTCGCGAGATTCGCACGATACGCAGCGGGAGAACCGGAAATCCTTTTGGGACAGCGCCCTCTCGGCAAGCAGGGCGACCCGAGCATCGTTCCCGGTGGGAGCGGAGGTTGTTATCGGACGCTCTTCTCGCCAAGGGATTGTGCCGGCAGACCGTTCCCGCAGGGAGAGGGAAGATGACTTCGTCCAAGAATCGGCCCAGTCCGGTCCATCCAATCGCTGGATCATGAGAGATCCCCCCTTTGCGTCCGAGCTTCGGAGCATTCGTGCTGGACATCCTATACCGGAAGAGAACACGGCCGCGTGGTGGACTCGTCTTCAGCAATGATGTGGCAATGAGCGGTTGTTACCCCTCGGGCGATCGGTCCCAGATGACCGACCGGCGAAAAGGTTGCGTGCCGCGACCAACGCGAAAGGCTGCTTCCTAAACACAAGACTCTATCCGCCATGGCGATCGAGTCAATCGGCCAAATCCTTACCCCGATTGGATGGTTCGTTGATCTCCTGGTCCTTGCGGTATTGCAAGGGAGTTTACCGATTTGGCCTTTTCAGCCGATGATTGAAGGGGTACGCTATATCGCGGGCGAGTTGGGGTATAGTCAATTACCACGTTAAGGTGGATTGCCATCGTCGGGCCGGATTACTGCACGCTTCCCGACAAGCCCAATTTCCGCTCACCGATCAAACCTCCTCGGCCGAACCGGATCGTCCGGCGCGAGCGGTTCGCGGCGGAGTTCTTCGGATCCGCCGGCCATTTCCTCGTGCGCGCCGGTCGAGGACGCCCGTTCATGAAGTCGCAGGTTGTTTTTCTATGTGGTTGACGACGATTTTCTTGCTGACGATTTCGAACATTTTCATGACGTTTGCCTGGTATGGCCACTTGAAGTACAAGACGACGGCCCTCTGGGCCGCGATCGTAATCAGTTGGCTGATCGCATTTGTCGAGTATTGCTTCCAGGTGCCGGCGAACCGGTTGGGGCACACCTACGGCATCTCGGCTGCCCAGTTGAAGACGATCCAGGAGGTGATTACCTTCACGGTGTTCTGCCTCTTCTCGATCTGGTATCTCAAGGAACCGCTGAAGTGGAACTATCTGATCGGCTTCGTGCTGATCACGTTCGGCGCCGTATTCGTCTTTGCACCGTGGCAGCGGGCGACGCCGTAGGAATCCGGTGGCCGAGCGGGCAACGGGCGGACGCGGGCGGACGAACCGGGTCGCAATGCGGTGCTCTCAGAATGCCGTCGGACGCTCCTCGAAATCCTCCGGCTCCATCTGGATCGTCATGTGATCGATGCCGAAGCGGTCGTGGAGCATAGTCCTCAGTTCGCCAAGCAGACGCATGGGTGAAGGCTGGTCGTCGAAGACGACGTGGGCGGAGAGCGAGTCCATGCCGCTGGTGATGGTCCAGATGTGCAGGTCGTGCACGCCCAAGACGCCCGGCATCTCCGACATCGCCTGGAAAACCTCATCGACGTCGATGCCCCGCGGGGCGCTTTCCATGAGGACGGAAACCGCTTCCAGAACCAGGCGCCAGGCGGAGTAGACCACCAGAACGCCGATCAGGGCCGATGCGACCGGGTCGGCCCAGTTCCAGCCGAATGCCCAGATCAAGACACCGGCTGCGATTGCGCCGATGCTGCCCAAGGCGTCGGTGAGGACATGGAGCCAGGCCCCGCGAACGTTGAGGTTCTCCTCCCGCCCGGCACTGAGAATCCAGAGCCCGAGCAGGTTCACCCCGAGGCCGCCGATGGCGATTGCCATCATGAGGTCGCCTTCGACCGCGGGAGGCCGAATCAGCCGCCGATACGCCTCGATGAAAATGTAGATCGAGACCGCAATCAGCGCGGATCCGTTCGCCAAGGCGGCGAGGATTTCCGTGCGATAGTAACCATAGGTCCGCTTCGCGTTCGGGGGCCGTTCGGCGATCCAAACGGCGAAGAGCCCCAGACCAAGGGCCGCCACGTCGGAGAACATGTGGCCGGCGTCGGCCAGAAGGGCCAGCGAGTTGGTAATCAGCCCGCCGACAATCTCCGCGATCATATATCCGGCCGCCAGGAGAAGCGTCAGCAATAGCCGCCGCTTATTGCCGGAGCGACGAGAATGGTGACCCTGCTCGCAATGGTTGTGGTGATCGGACATCCCCTGTTGCGGCTCCCTCTTGCAGCCCGTGAAATGGTGCATTATATCGCCCCGGCCCGGCAGTGCCACTGCGCTGCCCATCTCGGCGCACGGAATTCCGTACGGCGCTTTGGTGCAGCCTGCCCTCGATTCCGGGGCTCACAGTTGCACGTCGGGCGCGACGTAGCAGAGCAGTGACCGCGACTCCATCGGGACCACGCCATTGACGGAAACCGGAGGGCCGTCCAGCCCGGGATAAATGTCCGCCGGTGGCTCGGCGGCGGTGTTGACGAACAACCGCCACGGGATGTCCTGCACCAATGGCGGGAGCACGAAATCGCGGGATTCCGGGGCCGAGTGCAGAAGCAGCAGAATGTGGTGGTTAGGAACCGCATCGGTGTCAAGCTGCGGCACCGCCGCCAACATGCATCCAAGGCTGCGGTCGCCGTTGGCCCAGTCGACCGCCGCGCCGTGGGCATTGAACCAGCTCACGTCGGGCAGACCGTTGTTCGGCCGGGGCCGGCCGGTCAGGAAGTCCTCCTGCCGGACCGTCGGTTCCGCCTTACGGAAGGCAATCAGCACCTGGCAGAATCGCCGCAGCGAGCGGTTCTTCCGGACCAACCTCCAGTCGAACCACGAGATGGGATTGTCCTGGCAGTAGGCGTTGTTGTTACCTCGCTGCGTGCGGCGGACTTCGTCGCCCGACAGGATCATGGGCACGCCCTGGCTCAGGAGGAGCGAAGCGAGCATGTTCTTGATTTGCCGTTCGCGAATCTGCTCGATCGGCCTGCGCCGCGTGGGACCTTCCGTGCCGTAGTTGTAGCTGAGATTGTTGTTGTCGCCGTCGCGGTTCTCTTCGCCGTTGGCCTCGTTGTGCTTTTGGTTGTGGCTAACCAGGTCGTTCAGCGGAAAGCCGTCGTGCGAGGTGATGAAGTTGATACTGTGGTACGGATGACGCCCGCCGGGTTGGTACAGGTCGCTGGAACCTGCCAGCCGAGTAGCGATGGCGCCAATCATGTGGAGGTCGCCGCGCCAGAACCGACGCATGTCGTCGCGGTAGCGGCCGTTCCACTCGGCCCAGCGAAGATTGGCAAACGTGCCGACCTGGTAGGCCCCGGCGGCGTCCCACGCCTCGGCGATGATCTTCGTGTCGGCCAAGAGCGGATCCTCGGCAATCGACTCGACGACCGGGGGATTCGGAATGATGTTGCCATCGCGGTCGCGGCTGAGAATGGAAGCCAGGTCGAAGCGGAAGCCGTCGACGTGGTAGTTGTGGACCCAGTAGCGGAGGCAATGGAAGATCAACTCGCGGACAACCGGGTGGTTACCGTTGAGGGTGTTGCCGCAGCCCGTGTAGTTCTTGTAGTAGCGCCCGCCGTTGTCGAGCATGTAGTAGACGCGGTTCTCCAGCCCTTTGAAGCTGAGCGTCGGCCCGCGCTCATTCCCTTCGGCGGTGTGATTGAAGACGACGTCGAGGATCACCTCGATGCCGGCGCGGTGCAGTTCGCGGACCATCTCCTTGAATTCGCGGACCTGCGAGCCGGGCTCACTTCCGACGGCGTAGCCCCGGTGAGGCGCAAACAGGGCCATCGGATCGTAGCCCCAGTAGTTGGGCCGTTCCGGCTTGTTGCCCATGCAGTCGAAGATCGGAAACTCATGCACCGGCATCAGCTCGATCGCGGTCACCCCCAGCGACTGGAGATAAGGGATTTTCTCGATAATGCCCAGGTAGGTGCCGGGATTCTTCACGCCGCTGGATCGCGACCGGGTGAAGCCGCGAACGTGCATTTCGTAGATCACGGTTTCGGAAAGCCGTCTCCGCAGATGGCGACCGCCTCGCCAGTCGAAATCGTCGTTGATGACCACACACTTGGGCGGGCGGGTGATTCCGTCGTCCGGCGGTTGGAAACGGCCGGCCAAGGCCTTCGCGTAGGGGTCGATCAAGCGGGCCCTGGGATCGAACCGATGGCCCCGGTTGGGATCGAACGGTCCGTCTGCCTGGAAATGGTAAAGCTGTCCGGGTTTCATGCCCGGGACGAAAATACTCCAAACATCACCCCAGCGGTTCAGTTCAGGGTCGAAATCGATGATCTCAATGGGCTCGCGGTCGGAGACCTTGTTGTACAACAGCACGCGCATGGCTGTTGCCGAGCGGCTGAAGACGACGAACTGAACACCGTCGTCATGGACGATCGCCCCATAGGGCAGGGGGTAGCTAAGCTTTAGAGAGGGTGGCCGCTCAAACATGTGGGCCGACTGACGAGACTGCCCTACGAGGAAGTTCAAATCTCCAGGATACCACTGATTGAGGTCGATCGCCATGTTGTCTCTTGGAAAAATTTCCAGACTGGGTAATTCAGGCAATACCGTGAGCCCGGTGTGCAAGCCACCTGATTGTATTTCTTCGGACGGCGAGACCGACGAGTGGAGTTGAAGGTGGCAGCGCAACCCAAGTGGAATAACTGCTTGCGTCGTAAGCAGTTTGTTGTGCCAAGCTGGGAGGCGGCGCAAAAGATTGCGGGCAGTACCCGCCGTGGAGCACCACCCGCAATGAGTATTCCTGCTCTTCCGTTCTTAGGTATAGGGCGGCCTTCCCAGGCCGTCTTTTCCCCGCGATCGCGACGGCCTGGTAAGGCCGTACTACAGAAAAAGCCGAGGCCAGTACCCAAGAACGGAAGAGCCCGTCTTCTGGTGCGAAACCGCCCGTATGATGCTCGAAACCGGCGGTTTTTCCATCGGCAGCCGGGTGGCAAGCAGTGGGACTATTCGTGCGGTCTTGCCGGACGAACTACTGTTCGTCTGCTTCGGCCTCCGCTTCCGGGTGGAAGACGGCGTGGCAATCGTCGCAGGTCTTGGTGAGATCTTTGACCGCCTTATTGGCGCCCTCCTGGTCCTGCTTGCGGATAAGACCGTGCAGCTTGGAAGCAGCATCCCGCATCTGGGCGCAATAGACGTACCACTTCTCGGCTTCAGCCGGTTTGTCGGTCTTGTCGGCCAAGGGCATGCTGCCTTGGGCAATCGCGGCAAGGAGGGCGGCATGGCCGGCCGCTTCGTCCGTCCTGGACTTGATTTTGCGGACATGCCGCTTCATTTTGGTGTTGATCAGCGGCACCTGTTTCATCAAAGCCTCCAGCGAGGCCGATTTCGCTTCCTGCCAGTCTAGAGTCGAGGGATCACCGTTGGAGGCTCTTGCCGTTTTCAGTGCCTCGACGGCCGCCTTGGCTGCGTCGTAGTCCCCCGCGGCCGAGACCGTCTTGGCTGCGGCAACCAAACCGGGCGCGGCCCGCTTATACTTATTGGGTTTATCGTGCAGGCCGAGCGCCAGGGCGATCAAGAGGACCGTATCCGCATCCTTGGCGATTTTCTCTTTCGAATCGGCAAACTCCTCCTTGCTCTTCACGGAGTCCTCGATCGTTTCAACATAGTCGTCCAACTGGCCGACGAGTTCCTCGGCAGGCGCAAACGTGGAAATCTTGGGAGCTTCCGGCATATTGGCCGCGACGGCCATGGCGACCGACAATACCACCGCACACACCAAACCCGCTACAAGGTAGCACCGCTGGCTGATTGACTTCATCAGTTCCTCCTTTTGGATACGGGATGGGACCACGAGGTTTCAAGTCTGCCGCGGGAGATGGGCAATGTCAAGGATCGCCCCCCAGTTTAGGCGGAGCAGACTGGCCGGAGGTAGCCTGTCGTTGCGCGGGGCGGCTCCTTTGGCTCGACCGCGTCTGGTCCAACGGGCCTGGCTCTCGACCCTCACCTCTTGACCCTCGGCCTCTTACGGCTGTGGCCGGAGGCGTTAGAATAGACAGCTTTCGGTACTCGGTTCCGTGAGCTACCTGCCATGGCCAAAGCCACGTACAAGGACGCGGGGGTCGACCTGGACCTTTATGCCGATGCGATGGCCCGGCTGCCCCGGCTGCTGCGGCGGACGCATACTCCCCGCGTTCTTCCCCTGGAAGGCGGCTTTGCTGGACTCTTCCAACTCGACTTCGCCAGTTCGTTGTTTGCGCGGCGGTACCAGGATCCGGTTCTGGTCGCCTGTACGGACGGCGTGGGCACGAAACTGAAAGTCGCGGCGGCGATCGGAATCCACAATACCGTGGGGATTGACCTGGTGGCGATGAGCGTGAACGACGCGATCTGCTGCGGCGCCGAACCCCTTTTCTTTCTCGACTATGTTGCGATGCCCAAGGACGACCCGCCGTTGCTGGAACAACTGGTCGAGGGGATCTCCGCCGGATGCGTGGAAAGCGACTGCGCGCTGTTGGGCGGTGAAACGGCGATTTTGCCGGACGTTTACGCGCCCGGCGACTACGATCTGGCCGGATTTTGCGTCGGGGTCGTCTCGCGGAAGCATGCCATCGATGGCACGGCGATCGCTCCGGGCGACGTCGTGCTCGGCCTGGCGTCCACCGGGCTGCACTCGAACGGCTATAGTCTGGCGCGGAAGATCGCATTTGAAATTGCCGGCTTGAGGACGGACACGGAGGTGGAAGAGCTTGGCCGGACTGTCGGCGAGGCAATGCTCACTCCAACGCGGATCTACGCCCGGCCGATCCGGCAGGTGCTCACTCACTACCGCGTCAAGAACGTGGTCCACGGCATCGCGCATATCACGGGCGGCGGGCTGCATGAGAACCTCGTGCGGATTGTCCCGGAGGGCGCGAGGATCGTCATCGACCGCGGGAGTTGGCCGGTGCCGGCGATCTTCTCCTGGCTCGAGCGTCTGGGCGACGTGGAGCAAGCCGAGATGGATAGGGTATTCAACATGGGCGTGGGCATGGTCCTGGTCGTCAGCCCGCACTTTGCCAACAGCATCCGCAGCCAGCTAACTGACGCGGGCGTGGAGAACTGGACCATCGGAAGGGTGGAGGAGGGGCCGCGGAGCGTCGTGTGGAAGGAGTGACGACGGTGTAGGATGGCCTTCTTGGGCGTGTTCTTTCCCACGATCCCGACGGCCTGGGAAGGCCGCCCTACAAGGGGAACCGAGATTGGCACGCAGGTAGGGCTCGGGAGAGATTCGGACTGCCCTCACCTCCTGCCCCTCTCCCGAAGCGGGAGAGGGGAGTTGCGGCCCGAGCGCTGTTGACACCCGTGCGTGCGGGCCGCTATGATCCCCGCCCTCCTCGACTCTCCTCGAAAGGACGCAGGGATGCCTGGAACTTCGATGGACGGAACGTCCCTTCACGTCGGCTCTTTCTCGGCGGCCTTGGCCGGCACTCGGATCTCCGCGGCCTTGGGCCTAGTGCTCGTAGCGGCGGCGCAACTGGGCTGCGTCAGTGCCGTGCGGCAGCAGCCGGCAGTGGCTTTCGTGGAACCGCCTCGCGCGGAACTGGAAGCCTCGCTCGCCCAGGACCGCATCAAGGCCAGCGACGTGCTCCAGCTTCGGATCGCCGACGGCACTACCGCCACGGTAACGCAGACTTACCATGTGGCGCCAGACGGGACCGTGGAAATTGCCGGCCAAGGCAAGATCCAGGTGGCAGACAAGACGATCCGGCAGGCGCAGCAGGCAATCCAGAAGGCGATGGCCGTCTCGGAAGCGGCGGAGCAGATTGTCGATCTGAGCCTGTCGGAGTATTACCTGGTGGTCGTCGATGAGAACGGGACGAAGCGGCTGACGCGCGTGCCGATCAAGGGCGAAGTCAACGTCCAAGGCGCGTTGGCCCATGTGCCCGGGGTGTCGAGGAAAATGATCTGGATCGCGCGGCCGGAACCGTCGCGGTACCTGAGCGAGCAGATCCTGCCGGTTGACTGGGAGACTGTCTCTCGCGACGCCGCCAGCCCGACCAACTACGCCCTGAAGCCGGGCGACTGGCTCTTTGTCGCCGAGGAACCTGCCGAGGGGCTTGCGCGGGTCTACAACTCGGTCACCGGTCTGTTCCGTTCGCCGGAACTGCCGCGGGGCCATACGGCGAGCACCAAGCCGCCGAAGCTCAACTGACCTGATGGGCGACTCATGGCGGCGGATCCCGAGCGCCACGGGACTCAGGGACCGCCAGGCTTCAATAGCTTTGCCAACATGGCGGCGGCCTTGCGCTCGTAGATCTCCTGCCACTGGGGCGCCAAGATGCAGTCGCTATCCTCCTGCGCCCCGCCGAGGTTCTTGAGTTGCTCCGCCGTGGGGGCGTAGTAGATGTAGCCGTTGGTGTATCCCGCGACGAACGTCAGACCGTGCGGGGAGCTTTTCTTGATGTTGAGCCCGATCTGGACGGTCAGTTCGCCGGGAAACGTGAGGAGCACGAAATCGCCGATCTTCAGGGCCGCGACCTCCACGTCGACGGTTTTCTTTCCGGAGGAGATGTTCTGCGTCTGGTGCATCTTCAACAAGTTCAGGTTCGTCTGGAGCCTCGTCAATTCTTCCATCGTATGGATGTTCTTGACGTACTGTTCCATATTCCTCCTGTTTTCGGCATCCAGGCGGCTCAGTCCGTCTCGGCCCATCATGCTCTCGTGCAAGTAGCGATGCGAGTAGTAGGACGGGAAGTCGGGAGAAAGACGATATTTCACGATCAAGGGGAGGAATGTCTTGAGGTTGAGGCTCGTTCCCTGCAACGACTGGAGCAGGCGGGCCTGTTCGGCCTGGAGAGACTCGATCCGCTGGGCGAGGTCGGCCCGGGGCAACTCGACGGTTTCACTAAGGATTCGCAGGTCGCCGCTTTCCGTGGTCTCGATCTTCTTCGCCGCCTTGATGGTGCTCAGGCCAAGCATGTTTCCCAGCGGTTCGGCGTCGCGTGGATTGGAGACGTCCTTGTAGACGACCGGATTGATGTCTCCGGCGCACCCCTGCAGGAAGAAGGCGATGGCGCCGCCGCCCAGGGTGTCTTCGATGACGCTGGAGGCGAAACCGGTCAGATCCGCCGTGTTGGCGCCGCTGGGGACGCCTTGGATCGGATGGCAGGCGAAATTATAGACCACCGCCAGGGTCCGGCCGTCCTTGCGGTCGAGCCGAAGGATGCCGATCTGGGGATCGACGGGGCCGACCGCGGCCACCTCTTCATCGGGAGGGAGGGAATACGCGTGGCGAACGTCCGCCTCTTTGCCGCTTTTCAACTTCAGCCTGCGGTTCTCCATGATCCGGTCCTCATGGCCGACGCCGGCGCCGAGATTCACCGGGACCATGTTCTGGCAAGCTTGTTTCACTGCCTGGACCGTGCGCTTGTCGACATCGGCGCAGACCTTGCCGTGACAATGGCTGGCATTGATCAGCACATTCGCAGGTTGGATGTTCAGCTCGTTCTGTAGTTGCGAGCGAACGTTGGCGAGATATTCATTGCGGATGGGGCCGATCTCGCCGATGGCGACCGCGTCGACCGTGGCGATCACGATTGTGGTTGTGCCGTCTTGGAGGACCAGGGCCCTGGCATACAGCGGATCGTTGGGCGTTCCCGCGTCCGGGTCGGCAATCTCCACTTTCGCGGCCCCTGCTTGGAGTTGTGCCGCAGTGGCCGAGGAGGCCGAATGGAGTCCGAGAACCGCAGCAGTCGCCACGATGAGAACCGCGGGCACGCGGCGCCGGCGGCGTGGACATACAGCCTGAAGGGTGTCCGGCTGAGTGCAGGGAGCGGACGGGCTTGGTGTGGTGTTCATGATCGGTTGACCTCGCTTTCGATTCTGCCTGATGTAATCGGTCTTAGGGGAGTGTCACGTCCCATACTTTTGTGTGCCGCGCCTTTCCTTCCGGTGCCTTGACGGTAAGTGTCACGATGAATTCGCCTCCCTTTTCGTAGCGATGGATGGGATTGCGTTCGGAGGAGGACTCGCCGTCGCCGAAGTCCCATTGCCACGATGTGATGTCGCCGTAGGACTCGTCTCGGAACGCAACGACGCGGTCCGGCCGGCTGATCACCTGGAAGGACCAATCCGCCTCCACGGGCTTGCGGAGGCTCCGCTCGATCGGCATCAAGCGGAATGCGACCAGGTCCGAGGCGTTGGCGTACATCGTGGTCTTGTGCGACAGGTTCCAGAACCCGCCGTATTGCTCCGCATTCTCATCGTCGTAGTCGAGAACGGCCCAGGACATGCCGATCACCGCGCCCTCGTCCAGTTTCGAGGGGACCGCGCGGGCCGGGTCCGCCGGGGCGTAGTCGAACGGCGTGACAAAGAACTCCAGCACGAGCTTGCCGCTTTCACGCGGCTTGAAACGGTAGCGGCAAACCGCGTTGGCATAGGGCAGTTGTTTGACCCAGGGCTGCGCGCCCCACACCATGGCCCAGTCCTTTCCTTCGGCGGGCGTGAAAATGTGGTAGTTCTGCGCGTGGACGCCTTGGAAGAGGAAGCGGGCCTCGGGGTTTTCTCGCAGCTTAGCGTCGGGATGCATCTGGGGAATGAAGGGGCCGCCGGAGAGGTCGGCGTCGACGACCAACTCGAAAATATCGTTGTGCAGGTCGTTGCGGGCAAAGTCCCAGTAGTTGTCGGCGGCCTCGTAGAGGAAATAGAGGTGGCTTTGGCCTTTCACCCAGCCGACCTTCACCTTCACATCCAGATTGGCCGAGTCGCGCTGGTCGCCGATGCCGATGACCGTTTCGCGAAGTTGGTCCGTTCCGATCGCGTAGGAATCAGGAACAACGGCCCAATCATCGACCTCGCCGTCGATCCGCGGGATCCGGTCGGCGGGGAACTGAAACACCTTGAATTGAACACCGGGACGCGCAAGGTCGACGCCGCATCCGATTCCGGCAAGCAGGAACAACAGGCAGTGCACGGGTGGATCTCCGGGATTTCGCGGTCCGCGGTCTTACGCGTGGTCGATTCACGCCTCAATGGCGACCGGAACGCGCTGGATCTCGTTACGGCCGGACTTGGGAAGCGGGCGAGGCAAAGGCTGCGCGGTCCCGTTGGCGTCGATCGTTCGGCAGCACAACTCGTGCGGGCCGGCGTCGGACGGCGTGACCAGCGCGGCCCAGTGGACGATGGCATACCGCAACGGCCAGGCGAGCGGGCGGCCTTGGGCGTCGAACTGGGCCGGCATGGGCGGCAGGGGGCCTTCGGACAGTCCGCCGCCCCAACGCTCGGGCGGTGCAAGGATCCTGGCGTCCTGCCAGTTGGCCCGAGCCAGGTAGGGATCGTCCGGCGGGACCGAGGCGCTTGCCGGCCGCACGCAATACTGGACCTTGCTCAGACCCGACATGCCCACCTGGGCCACGCCGGTCAGCGCCGCGGGCCGGCCGACCTTGAGCGTCGCGGGCGTGCCGAGGAAGCGGGCAAAGGTCTTCATCGTGGTGTCGACGTCGTTGTTCTGTCCGGCGTAGGTATCGTTGGGATTGGGGTTGTTGGTGAGCACCACGCGCTGGAGCCACTTGATCGACTTGAAGCCGTAGCCGTCGGGGACGATGAGGCGGACCGGCCCGCCACGCTTGGGCGCGAGCCAATCGCCGTTCATCTTGTACGCCAGGATCACAGGGTGGTCGCCGGGCGGGTCTTCCAGCACGCGATTGATCGAGAGCGAACTCTGGAAGCCGGGGCCGGGCTTGTCGGGATCGCTGTGATAGCCGTGGTACCAGACACGGCGAAGATTGGCCGCCGGGCGAGTCATCCAGATCACGTGGCGCAACGGCACCCCTTCCCACAGCCCCATGCCGAAGACTCGATCCACGTTCAGGCAGGTCATCGCCTTCATGTAGCGCACGGCGTGTTTCTCGGCGAGGGCCATGAGGCCGGCCCAGTCGAGCGCGGTGCCGAGCTGCTTGGAGAGAGGGTTTTCGATCTGGACGTCGCTTTCGGGGTCGGCAATGACTTCGAGTTGCCAGGTTTCGCGGTCCAGGCCGGCTTCGCGGCGTTGTTCGGGGGTCAGTTTGAAGGGCGGGGGATTGCCTCGCCCGCCGCCGGCGAACTTTTCTTCCGGGGTGAGGTACTCAAGCTGGGCGATTGCCTCCGACAGCAATCGGTCGCCTTCGGCATCCTGTGCCCAGAGCGGGGCGCATCCCAGGCTGGCGACGCCCGCCGCGCCGAGCTGCAGGAAATAGCGCCGCGTGAGGTCGCGATGCTGCTGCAGGAACCGATCGAGGTGGTCCATGACCGTTCTCCGGGGGCTGGGGCCGAGCGTTTCGACGGCTTATTCTCAACGACCCGCCAGATTCTCAAGTAGGTTCCGCTTGCCGAGCGGAACCCGAAGGCTCCCATCCGGCGGACGGGATCTACCGCGCGCGTCCCTGAGAATATGACGGGTCGTTGCTTATTCTTGCATGGCCGACGCGACGGGGCAAGCGTGTGGTGGAAGAACAGGGGGAATGCCAATTCTTGGGCGATCTGTTGGGGGCGAAGACCGGGTGAAGAGACCGGGGCAGGGAGCAATGCGTCGGCCGATGCAACAGCCCGGAGCCGGTGTTGCATGCGTTACGTCGCAGGACGATGCTGGAAGTCGTTAGCTGCGAAGAGGTTGGGTAACGACCGTTCGACGTAAGTGGAACCACCCTTTTGGAACCACTGTTGCATCGGGCCGGTTTTTACCTCCGTATCAGAGGCAGATTTCCAGCTCAAGAAAGCGATGCGGGTTCTTGGCGTATTGTTCGGCGAGTTGCTGGAGGGTCTTCCAGCGCGTGACATGCCACGAGCTTTCGTAACGGGGCTCTTCACGGGGAAACGCGGTGAGCAGGGATTTGCGAATGAGCATGCCACGGACTTTTTGGGTCCGGACCGGGCCCGCGCGCTCACACGTCAGGCACAACACGTACTGACCGCGCTGGACCGGCAGGCCGAGATCGCGTTTGATGTGTCCGTCGGCGAATCGCTCGCTGATCTCGTTGAGCACCGCGTTGAGGTACTGCCAGCAGTCTTCTTTAGGAATCGGCAGAATGGGATCATCCGCCGTGGTTCGTCTCGCCAGAGCAACAACGGATTTCGCGGCCGTTGCGTTGAGAAAGATCTGTTCGCAATCCATTTCGAGAATGGTACGAATCCGCAGAGTGCCATCGTCGATGCTCGACAGCGTGACGTTCAGTCGATCCAAGAAATCCCGGCGGCGCCAGCGCGACCGGGCCCGCCGGCCGGCCAAGTACGAAGCGACTCCCGCGGCAGCCACAATCCACAACAGTTCCGGCCAGTTTTCCAGAAGGTATCCGCGAAGCGAATCGAGAATCTCGTGCATGACCGTCACCCGCCAGTGTCATGGTGCTCTGTTCGACCAACGTGCTCCCGAGGCTTTCCGAAACGGGGTTGCCCGCGCAATCTCGGCGCCCGTGAGCATCCTTTAGGGTATCGCCCTCCGGCAGTGCCGACAAGCGTCGCGCTGGTGAGGAACGGACATGGCGCGAACCATCGCGGCGTATGTCGACGGGAAGGTAATCGTCCCCGACGAGCCCGTGCGAAGATCCGTCTCCTCGATGAGGAGTCAACACAAGGGTGTGTTTCCGTCGCGGTCGGCTGCCAAAGTGGTTCCGGATCCGGATCGCTCGACAACCAGCTAGTAGAGGTGTTGCCGCGGCAGTCGGGGTGCCGACGCAACGCATTGAAGTTGTGTTACCTGACTCATGACGTAGTCCACACTCGGGCCCGTCCCTAGAGCTGCACCGATACCTCCAGACCACGCAGGTACAACCCCGCTTCGTCGGCCGCCGGGGCGATGGAGCGCAGGCGCAGGTAACACAGGCCTTTCGCACAAACAAACTGCTCGATACGAGCGACTTCCGTGCCATCGAGGGTGAGGACGGCACGGCGTGCATCACAGTCCCAGGCGAGAACCATCTCGTGCCACTGGCCGGCCTTCAGCACGCCCGGCGTCTCCAGCCAGGTACCTCCGCTGCCGATGATCTCGACGGCGCCCTTGGCGGTGATACGGAACGGGAAGCTGCCGTCGCGCGCCAGGCCGGGCAAGTCATAGTGATCCGTCAGGGCGAACTGGGCCCCCTGGAAGCCGGCATCGAGGCGAACCGTCGCGCTGAGCCGACCGCTGTTGGCGAAGGGGAAGTTCAGGCAGGCCGCCCCCGGCATGTCGGCTTGCGGTCGGCGCAGGCGCAGGACCCGCGCCTCGGGCCGGTCCGGGTCCGGCACGGCTTCCGCCCCGGCGGCCGCGAGGGTAGACCAGCGCCCGAGGCCTTGGGAGAAGTCGTCCTTGAGCGTCTGTCGCGTCAGGAATTCCGGGTTCACCTTCAGCAACTGGTTGCCGCCGCCGAGGAAGAGGATGACGTGTCCGTCCGGCGCCTGGGTGGCGTAGGGATAGGAGACCTGGCCATTGCCGATCAGGCGCGCCACCTCCCGGTAGCCCATCCACGTCTTGCCTTCGTCCGCGCTGACCGCCGCGGCCATGATCGCGCGCTCCGCTTCGCCCCAGGAGATCTTGCCGAGCCCCTCGGCTCCGCAGTTGTTCCAGAACAAGAGCAGCCGCCCGTCTCGCAGGCGCAGTACCGCCATGGCAGACTGGTTGGACATGAAACGGCTGTGCTGCGGCGGCGACCAGTGCACCCCGGCATCGTTCGAGAACGCCTCCCACTGATAGCCGTCCTGCGCCCGCGGCAGCATCCAGACGCGCCCATCGCGCAACTCGACCGCGACCGGCTCGTGGGCGCCGGACTCGTACCAGTCGGCGGCACCGGTATTGAAGGTGACCTTCTCCACCGGCGATTGCCAGGTCGCCCCGTCGTCGTCCGAGTACGGCACCACGCTGACCCCGACGCCAATCCGGCGCGAGAAGTCCATGGCGCTGATAGGCACCAGGATGCGACCGCTTTTGAGTTGGAGCGCCCCGTTGACCGACCCGGTGTAATTGAAGCCGAAGGGCGGGCGCTGGACGGCTGCCCAGGTCTTGCCGCCATCCGTCGAGCGGGCATGCCAGAGCAGGCTCCTTGACTTGACGTCGTCGCGGAACGCGAAGTCGTAGTAGTCGAGGCCGAACAGGTGGATGGTGCCGGCCTGCGTGACCAGCGCCGGGCCGCTGCTGAAGTCGCCCCCGTCCGCCGGGAAGGTGAAGAGTGTGGTCGGTTCGCCCCAGGTCAGGCCGTTATCCGTGGAGTAGCGTGCCACGGCCACCTTCTTGCCGCGCTCTGCGTGTGTGGCCCAGAGCAT
>JABWBD010000060.1 GCA_013360685.1 Pirellulales bacterium | reverse complement strand
CTCCCAGACCACCAGGGGATTTGGCTCGGCCACGGCATCACAGACCTCGATCTTGACTCCGGCCACGGGCTGGCGCCGGCTGAGACGCACCTTCTCGCCCGGATAGTGGATCCCGTCGTGGTTCGCGCCCACCTGGTAGATTTCGCCATCCAAAGGCAGTTTCCGGAACAGGTATTTCCCATCCGGTTCCGATTTCGATTCCGCGACGACGACCAAACTGCCGTCGATAAACTGGCGAAGCACGACTTCCGCGCCGGCGACCGGGGACTGGTCGGCGGCTTTCACGACGATGCCGCCGATCGTCCCTTCCGCCTCCGACACTTGCGCCGGCAGCAGGCACCCGGCGGCCGCGATCAGTGGAAACAGCATGCCCCGTTCTCCGGAAACGTGGTGCTCGGAATGAGAATGCCTCGGCGAAGCTCCGCTTACGCGGCCTTGGCCGTCGGCAACGCCTGGCCCGCGCCGCCCTTGGTTTCTTCCTCCAACGCCGCGACAGCCCCTTCCAGCCGCCGCTGCCGGATACCAAGCCGTGTGACGTACAGAGCGATAAACATCCAAACGAGAAAGTAAGCGATCACAAGACCCATCAAGAGACCCCTTTCCACAAATCGTACCACGCACGCTCCGCTTACTCCCCTCTCCCGCTTCGGGAGAGGGGCAGAGGGTGAGGGCAGCCCATGTTCTATCAGGGCCCTAATAACGCGGCCCAACGGCCGTCCCATCACCCCGTCACTCCACCCATCCATTTATCCACCCATCCACCACCCCTCCCCAACCTCTACCCGCTCTCCGCCACCAATCGGTCCTCCAACTCCGCTAGCCGCCGTTCCAGGCCGATCTGCCGATACCGCCGCGCCAGCACCGTGAACATCAGTGCCGTGAAGGTCGCCACCGTCAGCAGCAGCACCACGTGCATGGCAGGCTCCATCTCCGGCGAGGCCGGATGGATGCCGCGAAACCACCGCGTCGCCATCACCACCAGCGGCAAGTCAACCACCCCGACCACGGCAAGCACGCTCCCGGCGCGCGCACGGCGATGACGGTCCTCCAGGCTCCCACGGACAATCAGGCAGCCCGAATAAATCATCCAGAGGACGAACATGCTCGTCAGCCGCGGGTCCCAAGTCCACCAGGTGCCCCACGCTTCGTGGGCCCAGAGCGATCCGGTCAATAGCGTCAGTGTCGAGCATAGCCATCCCGTTTCGCCGGCCGCTTCCGCCCAGGCGTCCCAGCGCAAGTCGCGCCGAGCGAGATAGGCCAGCCCTGCCCCGGCCATGACTCCAAGGGCCAGCAGGCTGAACCAGGCCACCGGCACGTGGATGTATACGATCTTCTGCACTTCGCCCATCGACTCCTCGGTGGGCGCAAACCCGAAGACCCCAAACACGGCCGTGGCAGTCAGTCCGCCCAACAGGACGTCCCGACCCATCGGGCCCGCATATCGCCTCTTGACCGCCAGTTTCATCGCCTATTCCTCGATGACAAAGTCGAACAGGACCCATCCCGCCGTGACAAACAAACCGGCCGCGATCCCCAGGAGTTGAATCCATCGCCACCACGCAGATCCGAAGTCGCCCGCAACCGCCAGGCTCGTGGCCTCGGTCGCCGCCAGCACGACCGGAATCGCGGCCGGCAGGACCAACAGCGCGGTGAGATTCGCGCCGTGGCGGATGCCGGCCGCCAATGCGCCCAGCAAGGTTCCCAGGGATGAAATCCCCAGGTTGCCCAACAGCGACACGCTCAGCATGGCGGCGGGATGCGCCAGGAGGGGCACATCGGAAAGCGCGGCGAAGAGCGGGACCAGAACGGCCTGCAATGCAGCCAGGGCGACGACGTTCACCGCCAGCTTCGCGAAATAGACAGTGGATGGCGGGACCGGATACGTCCGCAGGCTCTCCCAGCAGCCTTCCTCGCGTTCCGAGACAAACGATCGGTCCAGGGCCAGCATGCCCGCGAAAAACGTTGCCAGCCAGAGAAAGCCGCTCACCAGCCGCGGTTTCTCTCCCGGAACCGCGTTCATCTCCATCGAGAGGATCAAGGCAACGACCGCGCCCAGCAGCAGCATCGCCGGCCAGACCCGCCGTGCGCGGCACTCCGATACCAGGTCCTTATGGACGATCCACCACAGCTTCTCGACCACGCTGTCCTCCTTCAGGCGACCCTTGCGGGCAGCGCCGGCGGTGTTCCGCACGTGCGGCATTCGACCTCGCGGACCCGCCCCGAATGCAGTTCCAGCACCCGCTGCGCCAATTGCGCGACCGTTTCCCGGTCGTGCGCCACGAAGCAAATCGTCCGCCCCTGGTCGCGGATCTTGCCCAACAGGTCCAGAAGCCACGCCTTTCCCTCAATGTCCAGGCTCGAGAACGGCTCATCCAACAGCAGGATTTCCGGGTTGTGCAGCATGGCGCGCGCGATCGCCGCGCGCTGCCGCATCCCGCGCGAAAGCCGGCTCGGCAACTGGTTCGCCTGTTCCCATAGTCCGACGTTGTGCAGCCATCGCTCCGCCGCGCCCGCCGGCCTTGGCACATCGCACATCCGCGCGGCAAACGTAAGGTTCTCGTGGACCGTAAGCTGGCTGTACAAGTGGGTTTCGTGCGCGACCCAGCCGACGAGCCGCCGGGTCGCCGGTTCCGACGTTGCCGCCTGCCCGAACCACCGCACCTCGCCGGCCTGGGGCCGAATGGCCGATGCCAGACACCTCAGCAGCGTCGTCTTCCCCGCGCCATTGGCCCCCCGGATCGCCACACTTTGCCCCGACAAAACCGCGAACGAAACATCGCGAAGCACGCCCTGTCGCCCAAAAGCATACGTAACGCCCCTGACCTCGATTGCAGCGCGCGTGCTCACCGGGCGTCTCCCATCCTGCACATCGGAGTCGTCGCCGAGCGCCGCTGATGAGGAACCGCCGCCGGTCCGGCGCCCGGCCGATTGGACCCCGTGCGGCGGCGCGCCGGCCAGAACCGCAGCATGCTCCCCAATGCGGCAATCCAACCGCTCGCCCAAAGCCACGACACCATCGGGTTTTGAATGAAAGCCAGCCGGGCGCTGCCGTCGTCCTCTCCGTAGTAGAAAACCGTGTAAAAATCCTCGAGCCACGTGGAATGGATCGCAATTTCGGTCGTCCACTGGTCCCCTCGCTGGTGCAGGTGCTGGGCCGGCGCCAGCAGACACACCTGCTCACCATTGCGGGAGATCTCCAATCTCGCCTCGACGACATGTACTTCCGGCAACTCCCGCTCCACGATGCCTGCAAATCGAATGGACCGCCCGCCCCACGCGACAACCTCGCCCGGCGCCATCAGCAATTCATAGTCGCGGCTCCCCAGCGACGAACCGGTGACTCCCAGCGCGAGGCATACAAAAGAGACGTGGATCAGGAACCCGGCATACTGCCGGCGGCGGCTGCTGAGTGCAGCAAGGAAGCGTGTAGGACGGCCTTCCCAGGCCGTCTCGACGGCCTGGGAAGGCCGTCCTACAGCGATTGTCCCTCCAGCCGGTCGTCTGCCGCTTGCGATCGGCTTCGACGTGGCGATCGCCCTTGCATGTTCGAAGATCTCTGCCGCCAGGCAACCGGCCGCCATGAATGCCAGGGCAGCCACTGCCAGACCGATGGGGTGCCGAAGCCCGGCAAACCACGCCCCACTGCCTGCGACGACCGCTGCCGCCGACACCCGCAGCAGCCATTGCCGGCCCGCTGCCGTCGGCGGCTTGCCCCACCGCAAAAGCGGCGCGGGGGCTGTCGTCAGCAGGAGGACCAGTCCCGTGGGAATGAGCACGCTGTTGTAAAACTCCGGACCCAAGACGATGCGGCGACCGACCAGCGGCCCGGACAGGGGCACGAGGATCGTCCCCACGGTGGCCGTGGCCGCCAGCAGCACCAGCGCGATGGCCGCCAAAGCGATGGCCGTTTCCCGCGACCACAAACTCCGCATCGGCCCCTCGGGCGCCAACGTCACACGCCGTCGTACCACCAGCCAAGCGCCGCCGACCACCAGTGCGGCCATCAGCACCAGGAACATCCAGCCGATCGGTGACTCGCTGAACGCATGGAGGCTGCTGAAGATGCCGCTGCGAGTCAGAAATGTGGCGAAATTGCAGAAGCCGAACGTGGCAACCGCCAGGCCGCAGGTCGTTTTCTTCAGCGCTCCCCGGTATTGCCAGACCATCGCCGCGTGGACCAGCGCGGTGCCGGTCAGCCAGGGAATCAGCGATCCGTTCTCGACCGGGTCCCAGGCCCAGTACCCGCCCCACCCCAACTCCTCATAGGCCCACTGGGCGCCCCACAGGATCCCGAGACCTAGTACAAGCCACGAGAAGAGCATCCAAGGCCGCGCTTCCTCGATCCACGACACGTCGAGCCGCCGCGCCGCCAGGGCCGCCATCGCCAGGGCGCAGGGGATCGCCCAGCCCGCGTAGCCCAGGAAGACCACCGGCGGGTGCAAGAGCATCGCCGGATGCTGCAGCGAGGGGCTGAGCCCGGCGCCTTCGTCCGGACGCGCGAGACTGGGCGCCATCGGATCGGCGGCAAAGACCATCACGGCTGTCAGAAACCAGACGTAGGCCATCAGCAGGCCGAAGGCAGGCCCTCGCAGCGGATGATTTTCTCGCCGCGGCCAGAACCGGTACGCCAGCGCCAGCACCGCCAGCATCCAGGCCCAAAGCAAGAGCGAACCCGCCTGTCCGACCCAAAAGGCGGAAACCGCGTATTGCCACGTCAGGGCCTGGCTTGTGTAGTGCGCAACGTAATCGAAATCGAAGTCCCTCGTGGCCAGCGCCCAGGTCAAAATGCCGCTGACGGCGCTGAGCGCCAGCGCGGCGATCAGCCCGGCCGCCCAACCGGTCCGCTCCAGGCCGCGATGCTCTTTCTGCCAGGCGAAGACGGAGGCGAACGCGGCATACCCCGAGGCCACCAGTGCCGCCAGCAGGAGCCATTGTCCCGCAACGGTCATCGGAGCGTCTCCTGGCGGCGCTGGGCCACCGTCGCGGAACCCGCCCGCGTCTCGCCCTTGTGCCGCGACTCGTACTTGCTCGCGCAGCGCGTCAGGACCTTGTCGCCCCGGACCAGCGCGGGCGTTTCGAGCTTGCCTTCCACCACCACGTCGATCTGTTCGGCGAGGTTGTCCGGCAACGTTCCTTGGCAGCTCACCTTCAGGCCGCGATCGGCCGCCTCGAGCGCAAACTCCGCCTGGTCGCGGCGCGGGGAAATCACCAGTGTCCCCGTAGCAATTCGCCCGCTGACGCGAATACGGCTGCCGGCCAGGTCCGCCGCATCAGCCAGGCATTCCTCGGCGGTCAGGTAATATTGCCAACTGGCCGAAGCGCCCAAATAGGCCATATAAAAGGTCGCGCCGGCCACGACCAGCCCGGCAGCCGCCAGTTTCTTCCCACTCGACATCGGGGGTCTCCTCGTCCACGGCGAGGCCAGGCAGTCCTGCCGCGCAGGCCGCACCCCGCTACTTTTCCAGTGGGGGCGGTAAATAGCAGAACCGCCTCCGCCTGTCAAAGGCAGTTGAACGATAGCGTTGGCCGCACAAGCCGAGAATCTGCGAACAGGACTTACTTCAACTCCCCTCTCCCTCCTCATGAGATGGGTATGTGGTTAGAGCAGTTGGGGGCCTATTCTGGGCGGCCTTGATACGGGGTGGGCGGCGCCCTTCCCTGGAGCCCGGCAGTCCCGGCACCGGAAAGCGATCTCCGCGCCGACACGGAAGAAGGCTCGCGCCCACCCCAAGTACGACACATATGCATTCGCCGGTCCTTACCAGGCGACGCGGCCGTGGACGTAGACGTCGCCGGCGGTCGCCTGGATTACCGGCTGGTCCAGCGTCAGGGCGTCGGCGATCTCGTCGATGCCCTCGCCCGCGATCGGGCTGTGGGCCGCGGCACCGCCCAGGATTTTCGGGGCGATAAAGACATGGACTTCGTCGATCTGGCGAGCATCGAGCAAGCTGCCGGTCAGGCGTCCGCCCCCTTCGGCCAGGATGTTCGTCAAGCGGCGGCGGCCGAGTTCCTTGAGCAACTGGTCGAGCCGCGCGGCATGGCGCGTGGCCGAACAGACAAACACTTCACACCCTCCCTGCCTCAGCCGGTCGCAGTCGGCCTTCGACGCGTGGGGTCCCACGGCGATGAGCACCGGCGCCTCGCTCGTCGTGCAGACCAACTTGCTGACGGAAGACAGCGAGGCGTGGGTATCCACGACGATGCGAAGCGCGGTGCGGGGGCCTGCCGGGCGAGCCGTCAGAAGCGGATTGTCCAGTTCGGCCGTCTCGCGGCCGATCATGATCCCGTCGACGCGGCCGCGAATCTGGTGCACGATCCGCCGCGATTCCGGGTTGGAAATCCACTGGCTCGTTCCGGCGCGCGTTGCCGTCTTGCCGTCAAGCGTCATCGCCCACTTGGCAATGATCCACGGCCGCCCGGAGCGGGTGAGCTTCAGATACGGCGCGTTGAGCCGCTGGGCTTCCTCTTCGAGCAGGCCGACCTCGACCTCAATGCCGGTGGCACGGAGTTCGGCGATGCCTTTCCCGCTCACTTCGCGGAACGGGTCGGACTGGGCGACGACGACACGACGAATGCCGGCTTCGAGGATCGCCTTGGTGCAGGGAGGAGTTTTGCCGTAATGGCAACACGGCTCGAGCGTGACGTACATCGTGGCCTCGGCCGCGCGCCGAGCGGCCAGTTGCAGCGCCTCGATTTCGGCGTGCGCGCCGCCGAACTTGCGATGCCAGCCCTCGCCGATGATCTCGGCCCCCACGGCAATGACGCAGCCGACCATGGGATTCGGCTCCACATAGCCTTGCCCCTGCCGGGCCAGTTCCAGGGCCCGCCGCATATGCCAGCGATCGAGTTCGGATTGTTCCATGCGCACCACCCATACTGACCATACCGCTCGCAACCGCAAGACATGTATTGTTCGCCGGAAGAGGCGGCTCTCGCAAGCCCCGCCGCCGCCAGACCGGCGGCGCTCTCCACGTCTGGTTGAGGACGGGCGACCGAATTCGTGTCGCGATTGCCGGCGGCGATGCCTCGAAGGCCGGTTGGGACGTTCCTTGCAGCGATGACGGAGGGGAAGCGGGAATCCCCATCGCGACGCTCGTTTACTCGCTCGTCGCTGCTACCGACCTACCTTCAGCTCGAATTCCTGCTCGGCGCGGCCTCCGAACTGGTTCTTCACTTCCAGGCGGACCTTGGTCTTGCCGGCGTCCTTCTCGGACGGCGTGCCGGACAGAGTCCCTGTTTGCGCGTCGATCGTGAGCCATTTCGGACCTTCCAGCACCGCAAACCGGTTCTCTTCCACATCCCAGAAGCGATAGTCGTACCGCCTATCCTTCGCCGCCGGGTCCGGCTTGTTCTGGTAGTCGCCCAGCGACCGGAAGCTCTGCGCCGCGTAGCGATAGGGTTGGCCGGCGCTCGCGTCCGTCGTGGGACGACTGTAAATCAACGGATGAGGCAGTTCCACGTAATCGGAACAGCCGCTGGCCGTGCCCTGTCCGTCGATTGCCACGACCCGATAGTAGACCCGGTTGGCGGCGGCCGCGGCGGCCAGAGGCGAGGCTACGACCATCGACGTTTCCGAAGTCTCGCCCAGAAAATTGGCCGGTGCCTTGCCTCGCCCCGGCACGTGGTGCTCGTCCTTGTGTACGGAGAACCCCTTTTGATCGCTGCCGTACACCTCGTACTTGGCGGGCCGCTCGCCGCGAGGATTGGGTTGCCAATGGAGAATGAAGGTCTGGTCCTTCTGCTCAACCCTCAGGTCCACCGGGACGCGCGGACCTTGCCACTGGAACGTCCAAGGCTCGCTCCATGCCCCCCATACGCCAAGCGGATCGCAGCAACGGAGCCGCCAGTAGTAGGTGGTGTCGGGGCTGAACGTGCCGGTATAGGGCACGCACCACTTCGTCGTCGGAATGACGACGTCGAGACTCGGCCGGTAGGGATACCGGAATTCGGGCCGCCGGCTCACCTGGAAATGATACTGCCGCGCGCCGTCCAAGGCCGGCCAGGAAAACGTCACCACGGAGTCGCGTATCGTGGCGCCGGGCTGAGGGTATTCGGGCGAAGCGATCGCCGGCAGAGGTTTCACGGCATCGCTTTCCTGCCACTCGTGCGTGATCCGCACGCGGCAGGCGCTCGGGCTCTCGGCGCGATACACGGCATGGTTGGCGCCCAACTGCAGGCGAGGCAACGACGCGGGCGCTGCCATCACATCGGTCTCGATTTCCAGCCAGTCCAGACTGGCCGCCGCGACCGCGCTTACCGATCCGAGTCCGATGCGGACGAAGTAGCCGTACTTCGCCGGTTGGTTGAGCACATCGAGGGCGGCGTCGAGCGTAACGACGGGTACCTGGACGCCCGCCCCCTGGTGCGTCCAGACTTCCTTCCACGTCTTCCCGTCCAGCGAGACGGCGATCGAGCAACGGTCACCCGCCTGCTTGCCGCCAAGACCGGCGCGGACCGTACCCCCGCAGATCGCATAGGGCACTCCCACGCGATAGACCAGGTAAGCGTCTGCCGAAGTCCCGGCCAGGTTTCCGCTCCCATCGGCGGCAGTCGCCGCCGCCAGTCCGACCGCGACGGCGGCGTCGCGTTCTGCCGATTTGAGGTCGAGCCTCGGCCGGAACACGAATTTCGAGTTGCCGAAGTACTTGGGCCGATGTGCCCATTGCTGGCTTTCGGCGCAGTACTTGCCGGCGTTGTCCCAGCGGAAGTCGGCTTTCTCGCCCGGCCGCAGGGTATAGGCGATCGCGTGCCCACGGAGCTGAGCATCGTAAAGGCGGTCATCGGGTCCGAACAGAGCGGCCGGGGCTTCGCTGCTCTCAAAGGAGCTCACCACGCGGCCGTAGTTCAACTCCCGGCGCACCAGGTCGTGGTCGCGCGCACACGCGTCTCCGCTGACAGGCCGCTCGTTTTCGCGGTCCAGATAGAAGCAGTCCATGTCGATGTCCATGAACTGCAACTTGCCGCCGACGCAAGCTTCGCACTGCACGTGGCCGTTGAGGGCCCGGTTCTTCGAGCCCACGAGGCCGGCGTGGTGAAAGACGGAACAACCGGCGTTGCCCGCATCGTCGCAAAGATTGAAGCCGAAGAAGTTCATCAATCGCACCGGATCGTGCGGCACATCGTTGGCGAACAGCGGCGTCTCGTGGTAGAGGTTCTCCCGCATGCTTTGCCAGATGAAATAGGCCTTGTCCTGGTCCGTGGCCGCGCCGCGCGTGAACTCCGACAGGAGGTCCTCGAAGGTGTACCAGTTGCCTCGGTCGTTGAGCACCAGCCGCGGGTTGACCACGTTGGTGTCTCCGACGTTCTCGATGGTCAGCGAGAGGTTGGACTGGAAGGCGATCAGGCAATTGCCGGTCGAAAGGGTCTTGGTGTTTTCCGCGTCGAGGGTCCCGCCCATCTCGATCCGGTATTCATGGCGGTTCGTATCGATTTCCTCGACGTGGGTCTTCGGCCGGGCGGGAAAGCGGGCCAGTCCGCCCAGGGTGCTCTTGGGGTTCGTTGAAGCGACTTCGTAGCGGCGGCCGTTGGTTCGCGGGTCCGTGTTGTCGGACGCGGAGAAATACAGGCCCTCGCGCGTCCAATGCGAATAGCGGCCTTTGCCCTTCTCGCGGATATCTTGATGGACCGAGCGCGGCGGCCCCAACGGTTTGCCGTCTTCGAAGAGCATCAGTGCCGATCGGTCGCCGGTAGCCCGGTCGCCCTCTTCTCCGAAATCCATGCCGGCGATGTGGCAGTATCCGATTTCGGGCTGGATGCAATCCCTTGGGACGGGGAAACGCTTCGGCTCCTCGCCCAGGCCGCGGTGTGCCGCCGCCGCGAGAAGAACCGTGGTCAGCACCTCGCACAACAGGAATCTCGATGGGTTCACGATGCCGGTCTCCTTGATGGTTGGATTGACGCCCGCGGAAAGCCCGTTTTTTCACAAGCTCGTAACGTGTCCCCGCGAGCGGCGGCTTTGGTCTCCGGAAACGTTGCCAGCCGTGCCTCCATGATAATCGTCGAGAGAAGCGATTCCAAGCATTGCGCCCTCGGGGGTGGACGGAGCGCGGAGGGCCGACCGCGCTACCAGTACAACACGGACAGACGGAGAGAACCTGTTCCTGAACAGCGACGAACGATACTGCCTGCCGGCCGAGCACCAACGGCGGATTTCGGCGCGAGGTTCGTCGCTGGGCCTATTGCAAACTCGGTGCGGATGCATAGATTAGCTTTGGGGGCGCCGGCGCGACGCCCGCTTGGAGACTGATGAAAGAAAGGGCCGGCTACGCGAACCATGCTGGTTCGGCTTGAGTGCAAGTACAAGACGGCGCGGCGCCTGTTCCCTTGGTCAGCAGTCTCGCCTGCACGGTGGACGGGCGACGGCATTCAAAGGAGGGCCGCATGGGCATGTTCGAAACGGTCGGTTCGGCGGGTTCTTCCTGCCGGCGCAAGGAAAACACGCTCCTCAAGCTGAAACGGATGAACCAGTCGCTCCGCCACGAGGAACCCGACCGCGTGCCGATCAGCGACTTCTTCTGGGGCGGCTTCATCCGCCGCTGGCGCAAGGACCTCGGCCTGCCGGACGACGCCAGCCCCTACTACCACTACGACCTGGATTGGATCGTGACCGTGCCGAACATGGATCCCTGGATCCGCCCGTTCGAGACGATTCGCGAAACCCAGGACGAAGTCGTGGTCAAGACGGGCTTCGGGGCGATCATGCGCAAGGTCTTCCATTGTCCGATGCCCGAGTTCCTCGGTTGGGAGATCGACGCATTGGAGAAGCTCGAGGCGGCCCGGTTCGACCCGCCCGATGATCGGCGCCGGTTCTTCTCCGCCGGCGACAACCAGATCGCCGGCGTGGGCGACGGATTCGAACGCAACTCGCCGCCGTGGGTCGATACGGTCAAGTCGCTCTGGCCCGACTTCCCGGTCTACGGGAGCATGATCGAGTGCGCCGAGTGCATGACGCGGCTGATCGGTCCGCAGAACCACATGATGTGGATGGCGTTGGAGCCCGCGCGGTTTGCCGCCGTGCTCCGCCGCGTGGGCCGGTTCTATCTCGACTGCGCCAAGGCGGCCATCGACGCCGCCGGCCCCTGGCTCGACGGCTTCGTGATCTGGGGCGACGTGGCCTACAAGAAGGGCACCTTCATGCGGCCCGAGTTCTGGCGCGAGCACTACAAGCCCTGGGTCAAGGCCATCGTCGAGCACGCCCACGTTCGCGGCCTGCCGGTGATCTACCACGGCTGCGGCAACGTGCAGGCGATCTTCGAAGACTTCATCGAAACGGGCGTCGATGCGTACAACCCGCTGGAAGTCAAGGCCGGCATGGACGCTCTCGACCTCCGCCGCCGCTTTGGTCACCGCATCGGCTTCTGCGGCAACAGCGACATCCAGGCCTGGGAGCGGGGCGATCGCGAAGAGATCCGGCGCGAGGTGCTGCGGAAGCTGGCCGCCGCGCGCGGCGGCGGGTTCATCTTCCAGTCCGACCATTCGGTGTCCAGTTCCGTCTCGGGCCATTCCTACGACGACATCGTCAAGCTGGTGCGAGAGTACGGACGGTACCCGCTCCAACTCGGCGAATTCGACGACGCCGGCTGTACCACCGCGAGCCGGAAATGACTCGTTGAACGTAACGTGCATCAGAACCACAAAACGCTCAGGAACCGAACCTCGCCCATGAACCAATTCATCGCGACCGGATTTACACAACGCCGCGCTGCATGGCTCATCGCCTTCGCGTTCGCGTGCGCCTCCCCGCTTTCCGCGGCCGACTTCTACGTGGCCCCCGCGGGCAGCGACGCCGGTCCCGGCTCCCAGGACAAGCCCTTCGCAACCCTCCAGCGGGCCCGCGACGCAGCCAGGCAATCCTCCGGCGAGCGCCGGATCGTGGTGTGCGCGGGCTGCTACTATCTCCGCGAACCGCTGAAGCTCGGACCGCAAGACTCGGGCCTCGTGATCGAAGGCGCGAAGGGGGAACTGGTCGTGATCAGCGGCGGCCGCACGGTGGAGCCGTGGCGGCCCTGGCGCGGAAACGTCCTCCAGGCCGATCTCGGCTCGCTCGACCTGCCCGACTGCGGCTTTCGCGAACTGTACGACGGCGGGCAGCGCCGGCCGCTGGCCCGTGTGCCCAATTTCGATCCTCAACATCCGCGGATCGGCGGCGTGCTCTTCAATGCCCGCATGGTCGAGGCCGACACGAAGACGAAGTTCGCCTATCGCCCCGGCGAACTGCAACCGGAGAAGTGGACGCATCCGCAGCGCGCCCTGGTGGTCTTTCACGATTCGCTCAACTACGAACAGACCTGGTCCGCGCTCAAAGCGGTCGACCCGGCGAACCATGTAGTCGAGGCGGCACGGGGCGTTTATGTGCTCGCGCCCGGCTGCCCGTACTACCTCTGCGGACTACTCGAGGAACTCGACTCGCCCGGTGAGTGGTACGTCGATCCGGACAGCAAGACCCTTTACTTCTGGCCGCCGGCGGGCAATCCGCAACCCGGCCAGATCATCGTGCCGGCGCTGGAGTCGCTCCTGGCGCTGGAAGGCGACGCCAAGGCCGGCAAGCTCATCGAAGGGGTGCGGATTGCAAATCTCGCCCTGCGCGAATGCCGCGGCCGGGCTGTCTTCCTGAAAGGGGCCCGCAACTGCACCGTGGCCGCCTGCGAGCTACGCAACGTCGGCGTCGGCGTGTACCTCGGCGACGACACCCACGCCTGCCGCGTGGCCGGCTGCGACATCACCCAGACGCTCGGCGACGGCGTGAGCATCATCGGCACGAGCGCCGACCACCAGCGCGTCAGCGAACACACGGTCGACAACAACTACATCTGGGACTTCGGCTGGGGACACATCCACAATCGCTGCGGCGGCGTCTACATGCACCGCTGCTCGCATTGCCGCGTCACCCATAACCACATCCACGACGGCCCGCGCTACGCGATCGGCATGGACGTGGGCAACGACTGCGAGATCGCCTACAACTACGGCCATCACGTAAACCTCACGACCTGCGACACGAGCATCATCGAGGCGGCGACCGCACTGGACTGGGGACTGCCGATCGAAGAACAGTTGGAGCGCAATCGCCGCGCCAACGGCGGCAACGTGATCCATCACAACATGCTGCACGATTCGGGCGGCTACGGGAAATCGCCGGCGGGCAAGTTCGTCTTCCCGATCTTCTCGTGGGGCATCTACCTCGACCTGGCTTGCAGCGGCTGGACGGTCCGCGACAACCTCGTGTGGAACACGGTGCTCGGCGGCTTCATGCTCAACGCCGGTGTGGACAATGCCGTGGAGAACAATATCTTCGCCGATGGCAAGCGGAACCAGGTGCAGTTCAATCCCTGGTCCAAGTATCCGATGTCGGGCCACCGCTGCCGGCACAACATCATCGCCTGCGACGGCGGCGCGGCGAGCCTCTATACGGTCCGCGAGTTCAGCACTTCCATGTGCCGCTTCTCGGAAAACCTGGTCCATTGCCGCAGCGGCTCGCCGCGGATCGCGGACATCCCGCACGGTTCGGTACGGGAGAACTGGAACGAATGGCTCGCGATGGGCCAGGACCAGGGCTCGCTGCTGGCGGATCCACAGTTCGTCGATGCCGCCAATCGCGATTACCGGCTCAAGCCCGACTCGCCCGCCGCAAAGATCGGCTTCCAGCCGATCGACCTCAGCGGCGTCGGCAACTACGAGAGCCCGGAGCGCCGCACCTGGCCGCGTCCGGAAATGAAAGTGCAACGCGAGCCGGCCGACTACCGGCCGGAGGAATCGCTCGCCCCGCAGCAACCGCCGCGGAGAGATTACGAAGACTACGCCGTCGGAGAAGCCGAACGAGCCGTTGCCTCCGCCGGCCCGGTGGCGGTGAGCGAAGAGACCGCGTCCTCGGGCCGCCGCAGCCTCAAGTTTGCCGACGCCGCGGGGCTTAAAGCCTCCTATATGCCTTACGTCACGTACCCGTTGGATCTCGCCGACGGCCGGCTCCGCGCCGGATTCGACTTACGGATCGAGCGAGGCGCGTTGTTCATCTACGAGTGGCGCGACGATCCTTACACGTACAACCTCGGCCCCCGCCTCTCGACCGACGCCGACGGCTGGCTAGAGGCCGGCGGCAAGCGACTGGTGCAGCTTCCGCCGAGCCAGTGGGTGCGGATCGACGTGGACTGCGGCCTAGGCCGCCTGGCGGGCGGGACCTACGACCTGACCGTGCGGCTTCCCGGCGCCGAGCCGCATCGCTACTCCGGCGTGGCCTGCTCGCCGCAGTTCAAGACGCTCAACTGCGTCGTCGTGATGTCCCTGGCGGACAGTCCGACCGTGTTCTACCTGGACAACGTTGAGTTCAGACCGGAAAGAATTTCGACGGATCTCCCGAAGAGATAGACGCTGCGCCTCAACATTCTTCTCATTGTGGCCGATGACCCCGGCTACGGCGACCTCAGCATTACCACAGGACCCCACCCATGCCAAACAACCTCTTGTCCTCCGCCCTGAGTCTGGCCGCTCTGCTGCTCTCCGCGGCAACCGGCGCCGCCGAAGGCGGCATCGCCGGCAAGCGGCCCAACATCATCTTCCTACTCACCGACGATCAGGGCTACGGCGACATCTCCGCGCACGGAAACCCCGTGCTCAAGACGCCGAATCTCGACAAGCTCCGCGCCGAGGCCGTGCGATTCACGGACTTCCACGTCAGCCCCACCTGTTCGCCCACGCGCAGCGCGCTGATGACGGGACGGCACGAGTTCAAGAACGGCGTCACCCACACGATCCTGGAGCGAGAGCGTCTCACCCTGAAAGCCGTCACGATCGCCCAAGTGCTGAAGTCTGCCGGCTACGTCACGGGCATTTTCGGCAAATGGCATCTCGGCGATGAGGCGGAGTATCAGCCGGACCAGCGCGGCTTTGACGAGGTCTACATCCACGGCGGAGGCGGCATCGGGCAGACCTATCCGGGCTCCTGCGGCGACGCCCCCGGCAACCGGTATTTTGATCCCGCGATCCTGCACAACGGCTCGTTTGAAAAAACCGCCGGCTACTGCACCGACCTGTTTTATGCCCAGGCGACGAAGTGGATCGACGCGCAGCGCCGTGCGGGGAGACCTTTCTTTGCCTACGTGCCGACCAATGCGCCCCACGGACCCTACATCGCCAGGCCCGAGGACAAGGCGCTCTACGAAGGCAAGGGGCTCAACGAGAACACGGAGAGTTTCTTTGGCATGATCCACAACATCGACGGGAACGTCGGCGCCCTGCTGGCCAGACTCGACGAGTGGGGCATCGCGAAGGACACCCTCGTCGTCTTCATGAACGACAACGGCGGCACCGCCGGCGTGCCGGTGTTCAACGCGGATATGCGCGGGTCCAAGGGCAGCGCCTGGCTCGGCGGCACACGCGCCTCGTCGTTCTGGCGCTGGCCGGGTACGCTCAACCCGGGGGACTGCAGCGCGCTGGCCGCGCACATCGACTTCTTCTCAACGCTTGCCGCGATCTCCGGCGCGACCGTCCCCGAGGCGGCCAAGACGCAGGTCGAGGGCCGCAGCCTCGTGCCCCTGCTGGAGAATCCCGGCGCCGACTGGCCGGACCGCTTCCTTTTTACCCATCAGGGACGCTGGCCGAAGCTCGCCGATCCGAACACCGCAAAGTTCAAGATGGCCTCCGTGCGCAACACGCGCTGGGCGCTGGTCAGCGAGAATGGCGGCGCCGAACCGCAATGGCAGCTCTTCGATCTCAGCACCGACTACGCGCAACGCAGCAACGTGATCGACCGGCATCCCGACATGGTGAAGCAGCTCAGCGCCGCCTTCGACCAATGGTGGTCCGAGTGCCTGCCGCTGATGGTCAACGAAGAGGCGATGGGGCCACAGGTCAATCCCTTCCAAGCCCGTTACTACCGGCAGTTCGGCGGCAGTCCGACTCCGGAGGATCTCAAGCTTATGGACCCCCGGGGCGCGCTCAGTTTCGGCAAGAGCAGACCCGCGCCGGAGAAGGGCGCGAACGCCAAGACCCCACCGCCCGTTCCCCAGGCCAACCCGGCTGCCCCCAAGCGCGCACAACCCTAGCGACCTGGCGGCAAGCGAAGCCCGCAACCCATCCTTGGAGGCGCAATGATGAAACGCTACGGCATGGTGATCGGACTGCGGCCCGAGAAGGCCGAGGAGTACAAGCGGTTGCACGCGGCCGTTTGGCCGGACGTGCTCAAGATGATCCGCCGGTGCAACATCCGGAATTACTCGATCTATCTGCGCGCACTGGACGACGGTCAACAGTATCTGTTCAGCTATTTCGAGTACTACGGCGACGATTTCTCCGCGGACATGGCGAAAATGGCTGCCGACGAGACCACGCAACAATGGTGGGCCCTCTGCAAACCCTGCCAGAAGCCGCTGGAGAGCCGGGGTGAGGGCGAGTGGTGGGCCGGGATGGAAGAAGTCTTCCACGAGGACTAAATGGATCCCTCGACTCCCGACCCTCTCCCCTCGCTCGCCGCGGACGCCACGCTTTCGATGCAACATACCGACACCGGGTGGCTTCGCCCGCCAGGTCGGCGAGGTGGAGAGCCGCAGCCAAATGCCGAGACGGCCGCTGATTATTTGCACACAGTCCCCACTCCTGGTAAACTCTCCAAAGGGTGGTCCCTCTCGTTTCCGCCGGATTCTGCCCTTCTTGCCGGCCGAGTTTGGAGGGGTCCACCCGTTCGACACGCAACGAAGGCTTCAGCCGAAACCATGCGGGCAACGTCTATGGCCATCAATACCACGGAATCGCTTCTAGCGCTGATCGAGAAAAGCAAATTGTTCGAGCCGGAACAGCTTTCGGAAGCCCGGGAAGCCGGAAAGACTGCTGCCGACGCCCGTTCGCTGGCCAAGAAACTGATCGCCAAAGAACTGCTCACCCGCTGGCAGGCCGGGCAATTGCTCGCGGGCCGCGCGGCGTTCTACCTCGGCAAGTACCGTCTGGTCGACCTGATCGGCCGCGGGGGTATGGGGAGCGTCTTCCTCGCACGCCATATCATGATGAACCGCCCGGTCGCCTTGAAAATCATCTCCCGGCATTTGTGTACGGATCAGGCGAACCTCGACCGGTTCTTCAGCGAGGCCCGCGCGGTCGCGGCCCTGAACCATCCGAACATCGTCCATGCCTATAGCATCGACAACGAGGGCGATCGCTACTACATGGCCATGGAGTTTGTTGAGGGACAGGACCTGCAGCGGATGGTGGAGAAACAGGGGCCGTTGGATTTCGGCGAAGCGGCCGACTATGTCCGCCAGGCGGCCGACGGATTGGCCCACGCCCACGGCAAGAAGATCATCCACTGCGACATCAAGCCCGCCAATTTGCTGGTTAATCCCCAAGGTGTCGTCAAGATCCTCGACATGGGCATGGCGCGGTTGGTTTCGCCGGACGAGAAGAACGGCAAGGCCGACGAGGGAGTGCTCGGTACGGTGGACTACATGTCGCCCGAACTGGCAGTCCGCAGTCCGGAAACGGACCTCCGCGCCGACATCTACTCGCTCGGCTGCACTCTCTACTTCCTGTTGACCGGCCGGCCCCCATTCCCCGAGGGAACGCTGCCCGAGAGGATTGTCAAGCACCAGACCGCGGAACCGGAGCGAATCGAGAAGATCCGGCCGGAGGTCCCGGGCGACCTGGTCGCGATCTGCCGAAAAATGATGGCAAAAAAGCCGGTGGATCGTTATCAAACGTGCGAGGAAATCGCCAAACTTCTCGCCGGCTGGCAGCCGCCCGCGCAGAAGTCGAAACCAACTGGAGCGGCCAAGGTTGAGGACGACGTCGAGGAGGAGTCGGGCGACCATCCTCTGAGCATCCGCGACGAAGCCGAGGAGGAGTTGGAATCGGCGAGCACGCCGAAGAGGACTCCGAAAGCACGCAGCCGGCCGAGCCTTGCGGCGCTCGGCAAACTTCCGGGGGTGAGCAAGATCGCCGCAATGGACAAACGCAAGAAGATCATGTTGGGGGCTGCGGCCGGTTTGTTGTTGCTCTTGGCGGTCGGGGCAGTTGGCTTCCTGCTGATGCCGTCCGGGAGCGAGCCAACGAAGCAGGAACTTGCGGCGGCTCCTGTGAAGGAAGAGGCAAGCGGTGTATTCGAGGAGAAAAGCGAAACCCCCGACCTGAAGGTCTCCGATGTTGCCGCGTCTTCTGCGGAAGACGTTCTCAATTCGCTCGGGGACTTGACGGCGCCGTCGACAAAACCGGCGGCCGCGTCGCCTCCGCCGAAGCAGTCCGAAACCAAGCCTGCCGAGGTCAAACCGCAAGCGAAGCCCGCCGAAGCGAAGCCCGCCGAAACCAAGCCTGCCGTACCGAAACCGGCCGAAACCAAGCCCGCGGAGACGAAGCCGGCCGAGAAACCTGCGGAATCCAAACCGAAAGAGACCAAGCCCGTCGAAGCGAAGGCGGCAGAAACCAAGCCGGCGGAAGAGAAGCCGCCCGCCGCCCCCATGAAGGAAGATCCGCTCCGCGACCTGCCGCCGTCGATCGACCTGCCGCTGATGGGCGAGAAGGACAACGCGAAAGAGCCGTTCGAGGTGGGTACGATTCACAGCGCGGCCGGCGAGGAATGGCAGCTCTATCTCCTGGGCGGCGAAGAGGCCATGAAGAAGAGCCGCAAGTACCTGCTCGAACGCCAGGAAGCCGACCCGGCCAAGGCGAGTTGGACAATCAAACTCCAGACATCGGTGACGGGGTCGGACCCCCAAACCACCGACGTGGCGAAGCTTTGGCGAGCCGACAAGGCGCTCATGTTCCAATGGGCCGACGGGGTTGCAGCGGGAGAAGCCAACTACCTCCGGAACTGCATGCTGCAGATCCGGGTGCAGGGTGCCAGCAAGTACCTTCCGCTCTTGAACCCGTTGGCGGTCGAGCCGCTCTCGATCGATATCGAGCGAGGGACGGCCAAGGCAGGTTTTCCGATCAAGTGGTTGCCAGAAGGCGATGCTCTCAAAGTGGAGATCACAAAGGTCGAGGGCCCCGAAAACTATCGGATCGAGCCCAAGGAGCCATCGCCGCCGAAGACACTCCTCAGTCTGGTTGTTGTCCGGACGGACCGGGCCAACAACGATACCCCCGGGGCAAAGTTCCAGATCGTCTTTCGGACCCGCAGCGGGGGAATCAATGCGGACGTGAAGCTTCTGGAACCTCCAACCAACATCCTCCGCACGATCGCTGCGGATCTCCGCCAGTCCGGCGCGGACGGCGCTCGCAATCAGATCGTGGAGCAGCAAGGGAAGATCGAGAAGGAAATGTCCGCGGCCAAGGGCGGGCTGCGAGACCAGCTCGACGCGCAACTCCGCCAGCTTGACATGCGGCTCTGGTATCTCAACTTCGTCGCCGGCATGCAGGCCGGCGCAAAGGTGCATTTCCGGATTTTCCTGCAAGTGCAGGACAAGCAGGTCGTGCTGGTTTCCACCGATTCAGGGCAGGGCGCGCCGAAGGCCGAGACGGCTGCGGCCAAGTAGCGCCGGCCGGCGAAGGAGGACACCCGGCTGGAATATTGGGGTGATGGAATATTGGAAAGGCGGAAGGTGTTGCGTCAGCGCTCCAACATTCCCTCATTCCAACATTCCCTCATTCCATCGCCCCAGACCGCCTCGGCCCAATCACCGCAGGCCGACTTGCTGGGCGGCGACGCCGTACAGGTGCAGAACGGCCGCAACGACCACGGCCAGACCGCTGTAGCGGTGGATGTCCAACAGCGTGTGCTGGCCGTCCGACCCGAAGATCGGCAGCATGCTGACCAGCATGGTCATGGTAACCACGAAGCCGCACGCGAGAATCAGCCAGAACATCAGCTTGGAAATCCCGCAGAATTTCGGCGGCGAGGACTGACCTCCAGCCGGACGGAGTTCCGCACGGTTGGCATGGGCCCAGCTCAAGGCAAGCAGCGGCAACACCGCCGTGAAGGCCCCGGCCCCGAACATGTGGACGAACAGCGACCACCCGCCCAACACGCCGTCCCGGACCACGGCGGCCAGCGAGGTGAATCCCAGCACGCCGACGCTGCCGAGCGTGCCGAGGTAGACGAGCACGTCCCACCAGTTCCACTTCGACCGCGGGGAAGGATTGCCTCGGTAGACAAATGAGACCGCCAGATCCAGGGCGACGATAAGCGCGACGCCCAGCAAGACATAGGGAAGGGCCTGGCGGAAAATCTCGCCGGAATTCATGGCAGCCAGTATCGGGATTGATGCGACGGACATCGACTCGCTCCAATTCTGATCTTAAGGTACATGGGGTTGAGCCGGATCGGCCCGGCGGAAGGGGCGCTCCTATCGACGGCGTCCGAACGAGGCCAGGCCGGCGACACCCTGCACGAGATACGCCAGCAGGACGAGGGCCACCACGCCCATGGCCCCGTAGCCGAAGTACTTGAAAGCCGTCCTGCTCAGGAAGGAGAGGGCCCAGGCGTCCAGCTTCATCTTGTCGTACCCTGCCAACTGGTACATCGCCTGCGCCGGCGGCGCTTCGTCGGGCGCCTGCCCCATGGCGGCGACCGTGCTGGTGAACAGGGGGGCGTCAAGCGTGTGGCAGTCGTAACATCCATTGGCTCCCAGCGCGAGCCGTGCGGGGCGGACGTCGTGGCCGAACTTCCACGCGTACGGTCGGGCGGCGGCGTGGTCGAACACCTCCACGGACTTCTCGCCGCTCAGCCGGTAGACCGTGCCCGCGGAGACAAAGACCGGTTCGGCGGACGGGTCGGTGACGATTTTTTTCAGGTCGGTCAGGGCGGCGGCCAGTTTCTCGCGCCAGTTGTCGCGGCCGCGAGCCGCAACGGCCTCCGCCACCTTGGCTTTCTCCTCCTCCGTCAGTTGGTCGTCTTTGACTTTGGACCGCTCGTCGCCAAGGATTTCCTTCTTTTCAGCGGAGGTCAGACGCACTTCCGTCATCGCCGCGGAGAAGCCGGTCCCGCGGCGGACCCGTAGCGTCTTGCGGGTCGCCTCGTAGACCGCGTCGGGATTGAGCGGTGTGATCACCTCACCGGCCTTCTGCCCCCAGAATGCGGGCCAGACCATGCGATGCGGGTAGAGCATTTCGCCGTCGCGGAGCATGACGGGCGCCGCGATTCCGGGCGGAATCTCGGCAGTTTCATGGGAAGGCAGGCCCAGTCCGTGGGCCAGCGAGGTCTGGAGCAGTCCGGCTTCTTTGCTGATTTCGGGACCGCAATGGCAGGTGGTGCACGCCAGCTTCTCAAAATGCAGCGGCGGCAGCCCTTGGTGCAGGGGCTTCGGAGCGCCCATGCGCCCGCCGCCTTGGCCTTCGCCCAGGTGGCATCCGCGGCAGGAGAGCGTTTCCACGCGCTCGCCGCTGGGATGCTCCTCTCCCTCGAAGCTCCGCACCGTGTGATGATCGATTCCGTTGCTATGGCAGTCCGCGCAAGTAAAACCGGCTCGCAGGTGGACGTCCTCATCGAGGGTCCATGCCGCCGGAGCGTGCGCGCCGGCGAGATGGGTCGAATGGCAGTAATAGCAGGCGTTATTGTCCGGCTTGCGAACGACGTCGAAGAAAACCTTCTTTTCGCCGTTGATGCGCTCGCGCGCGTACCGGGTGGCCGGCAGCTTTTGGGGCGAGTCTGCCGCGGCCTTCGCCGGGTCGAAGTCGTCCGGGAGCTTCGACACATCGCCTTCCACGGTCCCGAGGCCAATGGCGGCCGAGGATGCCCAGGCGAAGTTTTCGCGCTGGATTTGAGTCCACCACGCCTCCTGGCTGTAGCCATTGCCGTTGGTATGGCAGATCATGCAATCGACGTTCAGCAAGCCGGAGAGCTTCCAGCGGCGCGCCTCGGCGGCGGCCTTGCTCGGTTTGTCGTTCGAGGCTTTCGTTTCTTTGGAGGCTTCGGGCTGCTTGGCAACTCCCTCGGATGCGTCGGGCAGACTCTCGCCCGGTCCGCCGCCGGGAAGATGGCGGCCGAATTTCAGAACGAAATCGCGGCTGGAAATCCCCAGGGCGCCCGGGTCGTAGGTGCCCGGCCAGCCCCGGTAGGAGAGCGGAAGCTGCGTACCGGTCCGCTGGTCGGTCCAGATCCACGGTTCGCCGGGCCTGCCGGGCGCGACCTTCTTGTGGATCGCGTTGAAGTGGTGCCCGCCGGCGATTGCAGCGTAGTCGTGGCAACGTCCGCAGGTGTATTGCGGCGAGTAGGGCGCCGCCGTTTCCGCCGCCGGATCGATGACGCGATCGTTGGCGTCGTAGAGATCGATCCAGTGAACGTACTGGCTGCGGCTATGGGTTTGCGTGAAACGCGACTCCTCGGCGCCTAGGGCCGAACTCCAACAGACCGCCATGAGCAGAACGGGCAGGATGGTCGAATTCCGGGGCATGAGAAATCTCCGAAGTTGCGTCGAGCGGGGGATACGCTGCCCGCAGGGGTTGCGGACGATGATGGTGACGGGCGTCACCGAGCGTCAGGCGGGAAATCGGACTCGCAGGCCAGCTTGATTGTAAATCAACCCAACCGGTTTGTCAGCGGCCTGCCAGCCGAGTTCGCGGTTTTCGGATGCCCCAGCGCCCGGAATCTTCTCTATCTTTATCAACAACCTGCGGAAAAGGTTGGGAGTCAGCAGGCGGCGCAAACGCGTCGTCACTCTCTTGAAAACGACAGAAGCACCAGACGGCCCGGGCGTATGGTTTTCAACCACCCGCCAAGACAGCAGAATCGTCATCCTGAACGCAGCGAAGGATCTCTATTGGAGCCGAGATCCTTCGCTACGCTCACAATGACTGGCGGCGAATTCTAGCCTCGTGGCGCGTGGTTGATGGTTTTCTCGCGAAACCGGAAGGGCTGCTTCGTTCAGCCCGGCCTGCTCACCGTGAGGCTGCAGCGCGCCTCGTGACACTCCGACATGTCGACCTCGTACTTGTAGCCCATCGGCTCCAACACGCGACGATAGAGGACGTCGCAGTGTCGGCAGTAGTCGTGGTAAGGCTCGATGTGGTCGAGTTGGATCAGTCTGCCCATCGACGGGCAGTGGTGCATCTCGATGCGGAACACGCCGGCTTCCTCGTCGAGTTCCATCGTGAAGTCGGCGGCTTCTTCGTTGAGCGTGTGGTTCCAGTAGAGCCAGCAGCCGCGGATGCCGTGTTCGGCCACCAGGTCGCGAAGGTTCGTGAGGAAGCGGTCCGAGAGATGGTTCCAGAATCCTTCGACGGCCTCCTTGCCCCCTTGCTCCTCAAGGAACTTGAACAATTCGCTATAGGCGGGGATGAAGTCGGTGCAGGAAATCATAGCGGCCTCCGATAGAAGTGCTGGATGCTGCGGCCGGTCTCGTCGTCGTAGTCGAGCAATTCGGCGGCAAACGCAGTACCCTCGCAGATGGCCTCGTTCACCGTCCTGGTCGTCTCGTAGAAGAGACGAGAGACCGGGTAGTTGTGCCGGCGCATATGGACGACGGCGGGGCAGGCGTCTACCTCGACGAAGAGATCGTCCGCCGTGCGTGCAGTCCGCGGCTGGGCCCCCTCCGCCCGATACATCGCGGCGAAATGCTCCTCCAAGGCTGCCAGCCCCACTTGCTGGAGCCTGCCGGTGAGCGGAGCGTAGAACGCTCGGGCAAACCGGTGCAGGTATTCGCGGACGGCCTCCTCGCCGTAGTGCTCCTCGAGGTATTCCAGACCGACGCTCAGCGCGCCGTGAAAGTCTTTGTGAAGGTACGCGTTGTCGCTTGCGCGACGGGTAATGACCTGTTTGGCCATGACGGTATGACCTTGGCGATACGAGGATGGCGATCGTTCGGTAGGGCCTCAGCGAAATCCGAAAACGCGGTCCCACGGCGGTTTGGCATGAGGCTATTGCGAGCCGCCGAAGGGCGGCACGCCTTCAGACCCTCACGTATCTTACGCCCGTGCACGGAACGGTTCAAGGACATCCGCTTGACTTCCGCCCGATCGTCGGTCCACAATGCCAGCCGGTTACGACTGCCGGCTCGGCCGGCCTTGTGCATCCGCACTTGCGAGTTTCCGGAGGTCCACGATGGCGAGAATCCCGTTCCGTTATGCCTGCCTGGCGATCGAAGCGATGGCGGCCCTGGCAGCGGTGCTTTTCAGTTGCCAATCTCTGTTCGGAGAGCCAGCTCCATCCGGAGATGCCGGCAAGAGCGCGTCCCCCTCCACCGTGTCGATCGCGCCCCTGGAGGACCGATACCGCGTCAGCATTGGCGGCGAGCTTTTCACGGAGTACGTCTTCCGGGGCTACGAGAAGCCGATCCTCTACCCGATCATCGGTCCCCACGGGATCGGCATGACGCGCAACTATCCGATGAAGGGCGACGTCCGCGGCGAGGCGCACGATCATCCGCATCACAAGTCGATGTGGTTCGCCCATCGGCCAATCAACGGATACGACATGTGGTCCACCTTTCCCGACGCCGGCAAATGCGTCCACCACAGACTATTGAAGCTCGAAAGCGGAGCGGAGCGGGGGATGCTCCAGACGGCCAACTACTGGATCGCGCACGACGGCAAGCTCCTGTTCACCGACACGCGCACGCTAAGGTTTCTCGCCATCGGCGCCGCCCGCGCGATCGACTGGGAAATCACCATCCACGCCTCCCAGGGCGAGGTCGTCTTCGGCGATTCCAAGGAGGGCACCATGGCCATCCGGACGCATCCGAACCTGCAATTGGACAACGATCCTGCACGGGGAGTGACCACGGCCAACGGCCAGGCGCTCAACAGCGAGGGCGCCACGGGCAAAGAGGTCTGGGGCAAACGAGCGGACTGGATCGATTATTGGGCGAAGATCGGCGGCCATACGGTCGGCATCGCCATCTTCGACCACCCCGCCAACCCCCGCCACCCGACCCACTGGATGGCTCGCGGCTACGGCTACATCGGCGCCAATCCGTTCGGCCTGAACGCCTTCGAGGGCAAGCCGCTCGGCACGGGCGACATGAAGATCCCGGCCGGCCAGAACGTCACGTTCCGCTATCGTTTCCTCTTTCACGAGGGCGATCCCCAGCAGGCGGACCTCGCCGGAGCGTATCGGGCCTGGGAGCAAGCAGGAGAATAGGCGAGATCCCGTCACCGCTGGACCGGACGGACGCCCTGGATCCTGACGTTGGGGCGCTGGCGGTCCAGGTGCACCGGCTCGGGCGACTCGCTGATTCCGAGGTTGCCCGCGTCGTCGCGGACTTCGATCCGCAGGTAGAACGCGTCGGGCACGTCGCCGGGGACCGACCATACGTACTGTCCCGTGTTCTCCAGGTTGGCCGCGATCGGCGTCCACGGGCCGCCGGGCGTCTTGGCGTAGAAGAGGGAGATCGGTTGCGCAGCGAGCATGCGGTCGCGAGCTTCCCAGGCGATGATCAGCTTTCCCGCCTCTTCGCCGGTTGACTGCTTCGAGGAAAGCAGTCGCGCGTCGGGCTTGGTCAGGTCGACACCGATCCAGAGGTCGGGCGCCGTGCCGGCGGCCGGCAATTCGCCGCCGAGCCCCACACCGCTTTGCACCGCTACGCGAAACCCGTAGACGCCTTCGCCCGGCACACGGACCACCATCGGACTCTGCTTGTCGTCGTCCGTGCCGAAGCTGGACCAGGTCTGTCCGCCGTCGCGAGTGCCCCAGAGTTCGACGCGCGCGACTCCCGAGGGCCCGACCGAGTCGAACGTGTATTCCAGTTCGAACATCGTGGTGTTCACCATCCTCGGCTGGCCGTTGCCCAGGGCCGGTCCGGCGGGGTCGCCCGCGCTGCTGCCCGGCAGCGAAAACTGGTTGCCGATGGCCGGATTGATCTGGATCGCCACAGACGGCGGCTGAGCCGGCAGCGAAGCCGTGCGGTAGGTTGGGTTGTCCGCGCCGACGGCGCCGCCTCCGTCGCTGCGAGCCGCGAGCCGAGCAGGATCCGAGCGAAACGGGTTGCCTGCCGGTCCTGTGAC
>JABWBD010000059.1 GCA_013360685.1 Pirellulales bacterium | reverse complement strand
TCCGCACGCGCTGGCCTGGACGCGGCGCGTGTTGGGGCTGGGCGAGGCCTTCAACTGGCCCTGTGCCTTGCGAGTGACCGCAAACATGCTCCCGCCCGAGGACCGCGGCCTGGCCAACGGCATCTTCACCAGCGGGTCGGCGATGGGGGCTTTTCTGGCGCCGTTCATCATCACGCCCCTGGCGCAGGCATTTGGCTGGCGGACCGCCTTTTTCGTCATCGGCGCCCTCGGCGCTTTCTGGGTCCTCCTCTGGTGGATGGCAACGCGAGATCCTGATGCGCTGCGTCGCATCGGCACAGACGATTACGGTCCGGAGGAGCGCGCCAGGCCCTCCCTGGTTGCAGAAATTACGAAGATGCTCCGCCATCCGGGCTTCTGGCTGCTGCTGTTGGTGGCCTGTACCATCAACCCCTGCACCTACGTCATCGCCGATTGGATCCCGAAGTACATGCACGATCAGCGGGGCTTTGGGCTGGTGAGCGCCGGCTTGATCTCCGCGCCGATCTTCCTGGGAACCGATGTCGGCAATATCGGCGGCGGCGGCCTGGTCAAGTATCTCACCAGTCGCGGCTGGTCGCTCCGCCGGGCCCGCGGCACGGTCGTCGGCATCGCCTCGCTTCTGGTTCTGCCGGCAGCGGGGGCCAGCTACACCGACAGCCCGTACCTCTGCGTCGCTCTGCTGGTGATCGCCATGACCGCGCTGGCGGCAATCGGCGCCAATTACCTGGCAGCCCTCCAGGATATCTCGTTCGCCAGCGTGGGGCTGGTCGCGGGATTTCTGGGAGCTTTCGGCAACGTCGTCGGCGCCACGGTGAATCCGTTTATCGGGCAGTACGTGGACAGGACCGGCCACTACCACCTGGTCTTCGTCGTGCTGGCCCTGTTTCCTTTGATCGGGATGTCGGCGCTGTTGGCCTTCGACGCCATCGTGGTCCGGAGACGGTTGCGGCAACAGACAGGTGAAAAGGAACCGTACCGTGCCGATTCCCCTTGAACAGCGGATCGCCCGCTACCATCAATGGCGGCTGCGGCAAGACGTGGAGCGGCCGATGATCGGCCTGATCTGGGAGCCCGACATCCCGCCGCTGCCGGAATTCCTTGCTCGGGTCGGGAGCGGCGCCGAGGTTTCGCCCGACGAGATCGATCCCGAGCTGTTTTTCCCGGCGGTCGAGCGCTGGCATCGGCACGACGCGGAGCTGACGTGCGACACGATCCAGCGGTTCACGCCGGCCTTCGGCATTCCTTGGATGGAGGCGATCGCCGGTTGCCGGGTGATCGCCAAGCCGGGTTCGCTCTGGGCCGAACCGTGCCTGGAGAGCTACCAGGACCGGCCCTCCTTGCGTCTCGACGCGCAAAACCCGTGGCTCCGCACGCTGGTTGCCTTCACGCGCGCGATGGTCGAACGGTCCGCCGGACGTTTTCCCGTGGCCGTTCCTCAGATGCGCGGGCCGTTGGACGTGCTGGCGGCCATGCGGACCCCGGAACAGATGTGCATCGACCTGGTGGAGCAGCCGGAGGAAGTCCGCACGGTCCTCGGCGAACTGGCCGACCTGTGGATTGGCGTCGGCCGGGCGGTGCTCGACCGGATTCCTCCGTTTCGCGGCGGCTACATGGGGCGGATGGGGATGTGGGCGCCAGGACCTGCGATTACGCCGCAGAACGACGTCTCCACGCTTCTCTCCCCTCGCACCTACGCCCAGTTCGGTCTGCCCGGCGACCGCAAGATCGTCGAAAACTTCCCGTTCACCGAGTACCACATGCACAGCACGGAGCATCGCCACGTCGATGCGCTGCTGGGCTTGGAGCGGTTGACGGCGATCGAGTTCACGCTCGAGCACACCCTGGGCGGTCCTGCCTTGGGCGAGATGCTGCCGGTCGCCCGGCGAATCCTGGACCGCAAGCCCCTGGTCTTGGCCGCGCCCGATATCGACACGGCCGAGCGATGTCTGGCAGAACTCCCCGCACGGGGACTCTGCCTGACGCTCGCCACCAGCGGCCATTGCATCCCGCTGCAGGCGATTGCCTGGCTAAGGGAACACAGGTCGTGTTGAACGGCGCGGAGCGCGGCGCCCATTGCGGCCACATTCATTCCCGCCGGTACGGAATCCATTTCAATGCGGTTTTCGGGGATCGATCTCATTCTGCAGAAATTAGCCGACACTCCGGATACGTACGTGCTTCAAGCCGTGATCTTGAAGCGTCATGGCGAGGATTATCCCCGTCGTCGTTTGCGCCTCGGGTTTCGCGGCTGCAAGTACAGGCCCCGCTGACGCGCCACGTTGAGCAGCGTCTCGTAGACCAGCATGTTCGGGTCGTAGACGCCTTGTCGGAACCAGGCTTCGTCGTGGCCGAGATAAATGCGCGAGATGGCTGCCGCCACCGCGGGCGACCGTCGCAAGCCGGCCCGACAGTGGACCATCAGGAGATGGATCTGCGGCCAAACTTCGCCGACGAAATCGAGGATTGCCTGGGCGTCGCTTTCATCAAACAGCTTTTCGCCAGGATGGGGTTTCTCCAAGTCGGCGAACTGGAGCCGAAGAAGACCCACGCAATTGGTCCCGTCAATTTCGGGCCAGTCACCGACATCCGTAGTGATACTGATGCCCGCCCACGGCGCGGCGGCCCGGAACACGCTGGCTTCTTCGCGGCAGTAAACCTCGATTCTTGGCGTCATGGACGATTGCTCCTCGGCCTCTTGGGGTGACGCACCGGGAGAGGCCTTCCGGCAAGTGATCTGGAAGTCGTTTCTTCAGGAAGACTATCCTACCGGCATCGTCACGATTCCGAAACAAGGTTGAAGCATTTCGCTCAGGGGTGCACGGCACTCCGTGCCGTGGTTCACGACGCGGAGCGTCGTGCCACTCTGGGCGGATCGCGCGTGCATTGGCGGGCGATTGCCGTTAGAATGCGCGGTGCACCGGGCGCCCGGATGCCGGCGGAAACGATCGTCCATCCCATTGCTTGCAGGAGCGAGACCATGTGCGGCTGTCATCCTTCGGTTACGTGTGTCGGCTGCCATTCTTCCCTCAGCCGTCGAGGGTTTCTCAAGACCGTGGGAACGGCCACCGCCGCCGGCGCGCTGGGGCCGTTTGCGGCAATGGCCGACCAACCGCGGACCGACAAGGTCCGCGTGGCCGTGGTCTTCCTGGCCAACAGCGCGGGCCGGGAGATGTGGCCCTATCCCGACTTCGACTGCCCGGCCCGCCACCACGAGATCCTCCGGCTGCTCGCGGAAGGTTGTCCGCAGGTCGAGTTCGTTCCGGTGGTCGTGACCTCGCCTGCCGAAGTGCCCAAAGCGGCCGATCTGAAGGATTCGGTCGACGGCTACCTGATCTACACGACCACGCTGACCTGGAACCTGACCGGACCGCTCGTCCAGATCGGCAAGCTCGGAAAGCCGACCCTCGTGGCCGACGAATACCTCGGCGGGTCGGGTGTCTTCCTGGTCGGGTACAGCGGCCTTCACCGTCTGGGGATTCCGGCAGCGGCCGTGTCGAGCACCCGGCCGGACGATCTGGTGGCCGTTGCCCGCCGGTTCGCCGATCTCAAGAGGCCGGGGATGACGCCCGCGGTGTTCGCAAACGAGTGTGACGAAGCCTACCGCCGGACGTTCCCGGCCGCTGGCGAGATGAAGTGCCACGACGATCCGGTGCCGTTGCGTCAGATCGGCGATTGTGTCAAGCAACTCCAGCAGTCGCGATTCCTGGTCGTCGGCTACGGCCGGCCGGGCGAAGAGCGGGATTTTCTCGGCGTGAAGGCGACCTACATCGGTTTCGATGAACTCAAGGGTCTCTACGACCGGATCGATCCGGCGGAGGCCGCCGAATGCGGACGCCGCTGGTCCGAGCGGACGGAGAAACTCGTCGAGCCTACGGCCGAGTGGCTCCAAAAGGCGGGAGCCGTCTACCTGGCGACCGTCGCGCTGATGAAGAAACATGGAACCGACAGCGTCACGATGAACTGCCTGGGCGGATTCGGCAGCGGGCAACTGCCGGCCTATCCGTGCCTGGGGTTCATGCAGATCCTCGACGATGGCGGCCAGGGAGTCTGCGAGGCCATGCCCGACGATTCGCTGAGCATGCTCATGGCACGCATCCTCACCGGGCGGCCCGGCTATGTCTCCGACCCGGCCCTGGACACCTCGAAGAACCAGATTGTCTACGCCCACTGCATGGCCATGACCAAGGTCTTCGGCCCGCAGGGCGAGTCCAACCGCTTCCGCATTCGCACCCTGCACAATCGCGATCCGCGAGGCTGCTGCCCGCAGTCGTTCCTGCCCGAGGGCTACATGACCACGTCGTTCCGCACGAGCGTGGGCCGCAAGCAAATGGTGATCCACCAGGCCAAAGCGGTCGGCAATCTCGACGCCGATCGGGGCTGTCGCACCCAACTGGTGGGCGAGGTCCGCGGCGACATCGGCAAGCTCTTCCACCAGTGGGACCATTTCGGCTGGCATCGGGTGACCGTCTACGGCGACGTCAAAGGGCCCCTCGTGGAGTTTGCCAAGGCCCTCGGGCTGGAAGTTGTCGAAGAAGCGTAATCTTCCCTTTCCGCCCGATCCCCGACCTGGCGATCCTGCGGCGGAACCAGAATGGTATCCGGGGGCATCCTAGCGCGGGTCGGAGTATAGAGGGGAGTGCGAGGTTTCGATCGTTCAACACGCGGCTGGCTGGACGCGGCCGTCCGTTCTCGCCACTCCATAGCAGGGATTCCGGGTCCGCTGCTGTCCCCGAAATCGTCGGATTGGCCGCAAGCAGTTGGCAGTTCAGACCGAAACCGTATACTAAATTGCTTCTTTGAATCGGCACGGTATATCCGTAAGTGGGAATGCACTTCCCCGGACGATCCACGGCCCCGGGCGCGTCGGCCGCGGAATGCCGGATACGAAGCGCGAGCGAGGGCAACTTGTTGGGCCGCGCTCGCCGGCGACCGACGCTTTGTGCGGGGTCGTGAATCATGCGGGTTTCTCGGATACTCCAAGGGCAGGATGATTGATGGCGGAAGAACCTCAGGGGCAAGAAGGACTTTTTCAGGAAGTGGGCAAGCTAGGGAGGAAGGTCGGCGGCGTCGAGTCGGCAGAGGTCGAACGAAACCGAACCGCGGAGGCGCTCCGGCGAAGCTGCGAGGAGCTTCAGGCCATTTACGATGGCATGGTCGATGGCCTCCTGATCGCCGACATCCAGACCAAGCGTTTCTTGCGAGCCAACCCGGCGATGCAGTGTCTGACCGGATACTCGCAGGAGGAGTTGCTCTCGATGTCCGTGATGGAACTGCACCCATCCCAAGACGTTCCGCACGTGTTGGAGACGTTTGCGGCCCAGGCGGAAGGCCGACTACACGTTTTCGAAGACTGCCCCATTCTGCGAAAGGACGGAAGCGTTTTTCAGGCAAACATTGCGACGAGCCGGATCACGTACCAAGGGCGGTCTTGCCTCATTGGGTTTTTCCGCGACATCACGGAACGAAAGCAGGCGCAGGAATCGCTGCAGCGGAGCGAGGAGCAGTGCCGGAGTCTCGTGGAGGCGTGCCCCGACGCCGTGGTGATGTCGGATCTGCAAGGGCACGTCCTGTTTGCCTCTCCACAGACCTGGAAGCTGCTCGGCCTGCCCGACGATTACGACCTGAACGGGCAAAGCGTTTTCGACTACGTGATCGAAGAGGACCGGCGGCGCTTGGCGGAGAACATGGCCGGCCTGGTGGAAGCGGGTGTGCGGCGAAACACGGAGTACACGTCGCTTCGCCGGGACGGGACGACGGTTTCCGCGGAGGCCTCGTCCGTCGTGGTGCGCGACGCCGCCGGCCGCCCCAAAGCCGTCATGGCCGTCATACGAGACATCACGGAACGGAAGCGGACCCACGAAGCGCTGCACCAGAGCCTGGAGCAACTCCAGGTGATCTACGACGGCATGGTCGAAGGGCTTCTCATCACCGAGATCGCCACGAAGCGGTTCGTGCGGGTCAACTCCTCGTTCTGCCGAATGCTCGGATACAGCAAAGAGGAGTTGCTGAATGCGTCGATCAAAGACATCCATCCGCCCGAAGAAGTCCCCAACGACTTGCAGCGATTTCAGGCGGCAGCCGAGGGGCGGGTCTCCATCAACGAGGACCGTCCCGTGCTTCGGAAGGACGGCAGCATCTTTTTCGCCGACATCACGGGTCGGCGGATTATCTACGACGGGCGGCCGTGTCTGCTTGCCTTGTTCCGGGACGTGACCGATCGGAAACAGGCGCAAGAGGCGCTCAAGCGGGAGCGGCAGACCATGCAACACATGCTGCGCGCCAGCGACCACGAGCGGCAGTTGATCGCCTACGAGATCCACGACGGTCTTGCGCAGGACTTGGCGGCCGCCGTGATGCACCTCGAGACTTACGAGCACCTCAAGGAGCACCACCCGTCCGGCGCCAAGGCGACCTACGATGCAGGCATGCAGATGTTGCGGCAGGTCCATTTCAAGGCCCGCCGGCTCATCAGCGGGGTCCGGCCTCCCATCCTCGACGAATCGGGACTGGTGGCGGCGCTTGCGCACCTGGTCCACGAACAACGGATGGCGGAAGGGCCGACGATCGAATTCCAGAGCGACGTGGAGTTCGACCGGCTCCCGCACGTTCTGGAAAACAGCATCTACCGGATTGCCCAGGAGGCCCTGAGCAATGCCTGCCGGCACAGCCGAAGCGAGAAGGTGAGAGTCGCTTTGACCCAAGAGTGCGGCCTGGTGCGTCTGGAAGTGCAGGACTGGGGCGTCGGCTTCGACCCCAAGCACGCCGGCGGGGACCGCTTTGGATTGGAAGGCATCCGGGAACGTGCGAGATTGCTCGGCGGGCATGTGGCCATTGAAAGCCGGCCGGGTGAGGGCGCCCTCGTCCGCACCGTTCTACCGGTGGCGGGACCGGAACCGACACGGCCGTTGTGAGGCGGCGGTCGGCGCCTTGTGCGATGCTGCCGCAAGCCTTCGCCGCTGCTGTTGCTCCGTCAATCTTCGATTGACAGGCGGCAGTCGTGGTGACACGTCCAGCCACGGACTCTCACGGGTTCGGCTACACCCGTCCATCGTAGATTGACGGAGCACTACGCGTGAACGATCGGCCGGATCACCTGGCACTTAAGTTCGGCCATGGCGGCCGCGAGGCGGCGGTAGGCGGCTTCGTCGGGACAGGTGCCGATGATCGCCCCGCCAGAGCCCGCGAACTTCGACGTCGCGCCGGCGCGGCGCGCAGCCTCCACCAGTTCGATCTGCTCTTTGGGCAGCCGGCAAATGGAACGTCGGAGATCGAAATTGGCATTGATCAACCGGCCCAGCCGGGCCGAATCCCCCGAGAGCATCGCCTCGCGGGCTTCCACGGCCAATTCGGCAAACCGGAGCATGGCGCCGACGACCGCGGGCTCTTGCTGGTTGAACCGCGCACGGAGGTTGTTGTGGAACACCTCGGTCGGCTCGCTGACGTCCGCCGAGTAGGCGATGTAAAGCGGCGGCAGGATCGCGGGATCGAGAGGCTCGTATTGCCCGCAGCGCAGGCCGCACACCTCCTCCATCCGCTCTTTGGCGAAATCCATGTAGACGAGCCCCTCGTAACATTGGATCACGCGGTCCTGGAGGCCGGCGGTGATGCCCAGTTCGTCCATTTCCACGGAGAGCACCAGCGACGGCTGGACCCGGAGCGGGATCTCGACTCCGTAGAACTCCATCAGGCACCGCAGCGTGGCGACGATGATCGCGCTGGAACCGGCCAGCCCGACCTGCCTGGGGATGTTGGACTGGTACCGGACCGAGAAGTTGCGGTTGTCCAGCGGCAGGTCTTGACGTACACAGTAATCGACGAATTTCTTGATCGTGGCCTTGACGAGCCGGACGCCGCCGTAGTAGCCGTGCAGTTTCACGTCGCGCACCAGTTCGTGCACCGATCGGAAGCGGCTCTGGTCTTCCTGGCTGAGGACCACTTCCACGTCGTCCCATTCATAGAGCGTCACTTCCGCCGAGAAGTTGCGGACGATGATCGAGATCGTCTTGCCGTTGTATCCGTCGGAAGGGTTCCCGATCAGGCCGGCCCTGGCGAAGGCTCGCTTGCGGATCAACTCCATCGGGTCTTCTCCGCCTGTTTCGGTTCGTGGCTCGACAGCCAATCGACGAGGCACGTCCTCAGCGCGGGCCCGTAGTCGGGGTCGGCCAGGGCGAATTCCACGAATGCCTGGAAATAGCTCTCGAAGTTGCCGATGTCGAACCGCTGCTCGCCCTCGGGCAGGCGGACGCCCAGGGCCTTGCGGCCGTCGCGGATCATCATGCGGATCGCATCGGTAAGCTGGATTTCACCGCCCTTGCCCGGCGGCGTCCTCTGCAGATAGTCGAAGACGACCGGGCTGAAAACGTAGCGTGCGGCAACGGCAAGCGTGCTGGGGGCTTCGGCCACGTCGGGCTTTTCGACCAGGTCGTCCAGTTCGAAGACTTCGCCTTGCTTGCGGGGCTTGGCGATGCCGTACTGCACGACCTCCTCGCGGGGGACGTTTTCAAAGGCGATCACGACGTCGGCGCCGTTGGACTCGAACTGCTCGACCATCAGGCGAACCACGTTGGATTGCGCGTGCAGGCCGATGATCGAATCGCCCAGGGCGACGACGAACGGATCGCGGCCGACGACCGGCTTGGCGCAGAGCACCGCGTGGCCCAGTCCGAGTTGCCGCCGCTGCCGGGTGTAAAAATATTCGAGGTCCTCACGTTCGAACGCGAGTTCCTGGAGGAGTTCCTCGCGGCCGGTCTCACGGAGATTGGTGATCAGTTCGGCGTCGATGTCGAAATGGTTTTCGATCGCCGTTTTGCCAGGCCCGGTGACGAACAGCAGGCGGCCCAGCCCGCAGCGAGCCAGTTCTTCGACGACATATTGCACCACCGGCTTGCGGCCGACGGGGAGCATCTCCTTGGGTTGGCTCTTCGTCAAAGGCAGTAGCCGGGTTCCACGCCCGGCCACCGGTACTACAGCCATGTCGATGGGCATAGTCTACCTTCCAGTAAGGGGGGACCAACTTGAATGAGCAGTGTAGCTTCAAGAAGGCGTCGGTGACAAGACGGCGTCACTAGATAGCCACCAGGGACTGGTCGGCGGCCGCGGGCGTAGGGGCGAGGCGGACGCAACGCACCGCGGCTGGTGTTGCAAGGGACTTACGTCGGGGCGGCTGACCGTAAGTTCTTTGTTGGAGGATGGTTACGGCCGCGGCGCTGCCCGTAAGTCAGGCGTGGTTCAGATTTGAGCATTGGTGGGTTACAGAAGTAGGTCCCGTTTGCCGAGCGGGATCTACCAGTTGTCACCCGCATCTGAACCACGCCGCAAGTCTTTCCACCGCGGAGTCAGGTAGGAATGCGGTGCGGCTTCGGAGAAGTGGCTTCGGCTCTGGCGTTGTCGGATGTCGGATTCGAACGACCGTGGCGACGGCCTTCCGGTGGCGGATTGATGGGGGATTGGACGGCGCCCTGCGCCGAAGGTCTGGACCGCAGTCGACGGCGACCGGAAGCGGGTTCACCAGGCTCGCCGGATACGCCGCGCATTTCGTCCGCCGCCGCCAGTTCACCGCGAAGAACGTCCACGTCTTCCGGGGCTTCGATTCCGATCTGGACCGTCCGGCCCTTGATCCTAAGGACCGTGATCGTAATACTCGGACCGATCTGAATCCGGTCGTCGATCTTCCTCGTCAGGACCAGCATGGCATACTCCTTCTTGCCGAGAGGTTGCTTTCCACTGCTGGCCATAGCCAAAGCACGCAGCGTGCCGAATGGGCGCGAAAAGCCAGTCAGACGCTGGAAGATCGGCCTGGGAAAGCACTTGCGCCCATCGGCCGCCACGCGATCGCCGCACGTACTGCACAAAGTTACAGGAAGAACTTACAAGCGTGCGCAGGAAGCGGCTGTTGGGGGGGTAGCTGGCGATGGTTCCGATGCCAGCCGGTTGATCCGGGTAGTCCGCCAGGGCTGCTACGACGTGAGGTTTCCTCGCGAGGACCTGGTGCGGCTGGTGACGCGGGCAGACGCAAACGGGATCGACTACTGCTCGGTCAATCCTCGATTGCCGGCTGTAGCCGAACTCGTGAGAGTTCGTAGCCAGAGGTGTCACCACTTCTGCCACCTGTCCATCGAAGATTGACGGAGCACTACCCGCAATCTCGTCTACCGGAACCACCCTGATTTCCGGCCGGCGTCGCCCCTCGATTCCGCAAGCGGTATACTGCTCCAAGGAGACCGGCGCGAGGGAGTTCGTCCATCGTGGACATATTCCGCCGATAGGTGAGCCATGAACAAAGCCTTCGTCCGCGAGCCCGATCAAACCGCCGACTACTGCCCTCGGTGTGGCTCGAAAGGGGAGCCGGTGGGAAGCGAGACCCTGCGGGCGATCTTGAGCGAAAACCAGAGAGCCCGGATCACCGATGCCGCGAACTTCTGCCCTGCGCCGAAGTGCGAGGTCGCCTATTTCGACTGCTTCGGACGGACGGTTTCTGCCGCCGAGTTGCCGCGACCGGTCTACCCGAAAGACGAGACGGCGCCGATCTGTCCCTGCTTTGGATTGACTCGGGACGACATTGAACAAGACGTTGAGGAAGGCTCGCCCACGCGCACGAGGGCGATCGTGGAGAAAGCCAAGAGCCCGGCGGCACGCTGCAAGCAAATGGCGGCAAACGGTCAGCCGTGCGTCGCCTTCGTCCAGAAGTACTACATGCAGTGCTTGAACGCAAAGCGGCCGGGCCGCGCGTCGTGAGGTCTACGAACTCGCCTTCTGCCATTTTCCACGCGTGAAGTCGGGCACTTCCTGCTCCTTGCCTCCTTCGGCGATCGATTTTGCCGACAGGGCGATGATCGAACTCCATGCGACGGCATCGTAGACGTCGACCGGCGACGGGCCGCCCCGGCGGATCGCCTCGAGAAACTCGTGGATCACGAAGAAGTCCGCGCCCCCGTGGCCGCTGGACTGGGCTTGTGCGCGGAACTCCTTCCATTTGGCCGGTTCAAACTCGGCAGCGTAGTCCGCAACCGGCTGCCACTTGGTCCCCTTGCTCCGCTCCTCCAACCAGACCTGATTGCCCGTTCGCGACTCGAAACTCCCCTTGGTGCCCTGGAGCGCATGGTACGGCCCCCAGGCAGGCCGCGGGGACACGATGTCGTAGCGAACGTCGATCAGCACGCCTTTGGCGGTGCGGACCAGGGTGGAGACCGAATCCGACCCCTTGTATTGGAATCGTCGCGTCGCATGCTCGGCCGGCAGTTTCTTGGCGAGAAAGTCCAGCCACGATTTCTGACCCGTCGCGCGGCTCACCATCGACACGAAACGGTCGCCCCGGTGGATGCCCAACCAGCGCGAGACGGGGCCGAGATTGTGCGTGGGGTAGTTGTCGCCCGCGCTGTCGCGGACCATCTCGCCTCGCCAGGTGAGCGAACCATCGGGCTCGAGCATGAGGGAGCGGCAGTCGTGGACGTAGCCGCATTCCGCATACGTAAGGTCCCCGAAAAGCCCCTGGCGGACCATCTGCTCGACCGCCAGCAGGTGTTCCCAGTAGCAGCAGTTTTCAGCAAGCATGTAGATTTTGCCGGTCTGCTCGGCGGTATCGACCAGTTTCCAGCAGTCGTCGAGGGTCATGGCGGCGGCCACTTCGCTGAGAACATGCTTGCCGGCCCGCATCGCGGCCACGGCAATCGGGGCATGAATCTGCATGCCGGTGCCGATCAGGACCGCATCGAGGTCGTCGCGCGCGACCATTCGCTGGTAGTCCTCCGGCCCTCGGGAATAGCCTTCCGGCTTCCTTCCATCGCGAGCCTGCGCTACCACCTCAATTGCACGCGCCAGGTTTGGTTCACGAATATCGCACAGCGCCGGCGCCTCGACGCCGGCCGCCAGCGCCAACCGCAGCAGGTAGGTCCCGCGACCGCCGACCCCAACGACGCCCAAGCGGAGCGGCTTTGCCGGTTTGTTCTGTGCCAGAGCAATTCCGGTTAAACCGGTCACGAGGCCGGCGCCGGCTCCCAAGCGGATGAAATCGCGGCGATCGACACTTCTTTTCACGGCGGCAACCTCCTTCGGCGGACTTCCGTAATCAGCTACTTTGGTTACTCGGCCCCTAACAACGATGATAATGTGCACAAGAGGCATTTGCAATCTGCCGTGATATTACGAGAAATTTCAGGGATTTCCCTATGCCACGTCGATGGTCGAGGGCGCATACTGACGCGACGCGTCCGGCGCGAAGTCACATGTCCAGAACCATTCCGTGGAAATGATGGAATCGTGCAAGGTATCCGACCGGCGCGGTGGCCTCCCGGCCGCCGACTCAAACGACGACCGTACCGGCCGGCTCCTCCGCTCGCTCATCGAGGGTTCGCACGATCTGATTGCCGCGCTGGATTGCGGGTTCCGCTTTCTTGTTTTCAACTCCGCCTACCGGGATGAGTTCCGGAAGGTATCCGGCGTTGAGATCCGGATGGGAATGGATTTGCGCGAGGCGTTGGCTCACCTTCCGGAGGACCGGCGGAGTGCGGTCGAGATCTGGCAGCGAGCCTTGAACGGCGAGGAATTCACCGTGGAACGTTCGTTCGGCGATCCGTCCCGCGGCCGCAACATCTATCAGATCAACTTCAGCGTGCTTCGCGACGAGAGCGGCCGGCAGATCGGCGCCTCGCACATCGTCCGCAACGTGACCCGCTGGCGCGACGCCGAACAGCGGCTGGATCGCCAGCACGAGGAACTCCTCGAGCAACTCCGCCGAGAGCAGGCGCTACTGGAGGCGAAGAACGAGCAGCTCCGTCGGTTGGCGACGCAATTGACCAGCGTCGAACAGCGCGAGCGCCGCTGCATTGCGCATGCCCTGCACGAAAACCTCCAGCAGCTTCTAGCGGCCGCCAAAATGGCATTGGGGCGGGTCGGGCGTAGCCTGGACGACGAGCCCCTTCAGACCGCGGTACGGCGCTCGAACGAACTGATCGACTCCGCCATCGACGCCTCCCGGAACCTCGCCATCGACCTCTTTCCGCCAATCCTCTACGATCTCGGGCTTTCCGCAGCCCTGGAATGGCTCGGCCAGCGGTTTCGGGAATTGCACGGGCTCGACGTGGCCGTGGAGGCCGCGAGAGACGCCGACCCGGCGGGGCAGGAAATCCAGGCGTTTCTTTTCCGCAGCGTCCAGGAACTGCTGCTCAATGCGGCAAAGCATGCCCAGGCCGGCCGGATCGAGATCATCGCATCCGCCACGGGAGACGACTGGACCCGGATCGTGGTCGCGGACGACGGCGTGGGATTCAATCCGCAGGCAGCGGACCGGCCGCGCCGCGGCGGTGTCGACATGAATCTGGCAACCATTCAGCAGCGGCTTGAATTGTTGGGAGGCCGTGCCCAGGTCCAATCCGCGCCGGGCGAGGGGTGCCGCGTCACGCTCTTGGCGCCGCGTCGCGATGCTGTCCTGGACCGAGATGCCGGCGGCCGGCGGAAATCGGGCTGCGTCGGCGCGCAACAGCCACCCCTTCGGGTGCTCTTGGTCGAGCACCATCCAGTGCTCCGGAACGGCTTGGCAAGCGTTCTCCAGGAAAAGACGGACCTGGAACTGGCAGGCCAAGCCTCCAGCGGTGAGGAGGCGGTCGCCAAAGCGGCCCAACTCGAGCCCGACGTGGTGCTGATGGACGTCACCATGCCCGGTATGGATGGAGCCGAGGCCACGCGCCGGATCGTCTGCCATCGGCCCAAGACCCGTGTCATCGGGCTGTCGATGCACGAATACGACGGGCTTCGCCGCCGCATGCTCGACGCGGGCGCTGTTGCCTACGTCACGAAAGACAGCCCGGCCGAAGACCTGCTCAACACCGTGCGACGGGTCGGCGGGAAGTAGGCAAGAGGGGGACTGGGGTGATGGGATGATGGAATACTGGGGTGTTGGAACCGCAAGGTTCGGCGCCGCATCAATCCATCATTCCACTACCCCATTCCCCCATCATCCCACGACATCCCCTGTACGCGCCTCCCCACCGATTCCAGGAACTCTTTCGCTTCACCCGCTGCCTCGTCCGGATTCTCGACGTACGGATAAAGTTCGACGGTCACCCAGCCGTCGTAGCCCGTGGCCAGGATCGCGCGGAGCACGGCCCGAAAGTCGATGGCGCCGCGGCCGGGGACCAGATGGGCGTGGACTCGCGACGCGGCGATATCCTCCAGATGGTAATGGCGAGTTTGCGTGGCCATCTTCGGGATCCAGACCTCCGGGTCTTCGCCGACGCAGTACGCATGGCCGATGTCGAAATTGAGCCCCACGCGCGGTGAATCCACGCGACAGCCGAATTCGAGATACTGCTCGAACCGCTCGATCAATAGGCCCGGTTCGGGCTCAATGAGCAGGTTGACCTGGAGTTCTTCTGCGACCTCGACGCACGGCATGAACTCATCGTAGAAGACCCTTGCCGCCTCGTCCCAGGACTGCCCCGGCGCCAGGGGGCCGCCCGGCTCCGTCTGGATGCCCGGCGCCCCGAGTTCCTTGGCCAGGCGGAGCGCCCGCTTGGTGTGTTCGCGGCGGATGGCCCGGTAATTGGGATCGGGCTCGATCCAGGATGGGTGCCAGTACGGCTGCCGGGGGTCTGCCACGGCATTCATCATGAAGCCGTTGATATTGGAGATCGCCATGCGGTGCCGGGCGAGGCATTGGCGGATCGTCTGTTTCCGCTCTTCCAAGAGTCCGGCCGGCCAGGCGTGCGGCACGTCGGCCAGGAGTTCGAGCCCCCCATAGCCCAACGATGCAATCCGCCGGATCGTCTCCTCGACAGAGAAGTGCATGTACGCGTTGGAACTGAAGGCGAGTTTCATAGCTTCACTTTAGCTACTGGCGCTTCGATAGCTCAACAGTGCCCGGCCGAAGACCCAGCGCGAGGCGGCGAGGCTGCCGATCGTGGCGAGGATGGCGAAGATCGGCAGGAGGAAGTCCTCCGGGGCCCGCGGATCCAAGGGCCGGACGAGCATTCGCGCCGGCACGTTTACGACGATCAATACGGGGATCAGGAACGTGAACACGCGGCGCAACGGCGTTCCAAACGGACCGCGGTAGATCTCCATCGGGTAGCGGGAGAAATTGGTGATGTAGAACCAGAAGTCGTAGAGCGTCTGGTTGCGGCCCAGCCAGACGCTCGTGGCGGCCAAGGCGATCATCAGGCTGTAGAGGATCGCCACACCGCACAGGACATAGACGGGATAGAGCACGAGTTGCGCGGGCCCCGGCGAGTAGTCGATCTTGCCCAAGGCATAGGCGAGCAGGAGCAGGCCGACGGCGAAGTTGCCCAGCGACGACCATTCGATGCGGTTGAGCGACACGAGGAACTGGGTGTCGATCGGTTTGAGCAGGGCGAAGTCGAGCGACCCAGTCCGGATCAATTCGCCGAATTCATCGGCATTGGTCATGAAAAAAGTCTGGACGAGGCTGTTGATGATCAGCGTGGTGGCAAGGAAGACGAAGAACTCGTATTTTCCCCAACCCGTGCCCGCGCCCAGCATGGGGGTGTATTCGAAGATCAAGACATAGAATCCCAGATTCATGAAGACCCAGGACATCGACGAGAAGGCATCGATGAGGAAATTGCCGCGGAAGGTCATGTCGCGCACGAGGCTGTTGCGCGCGAACGTGAGCAGCACGCGGAGGTAGGAGGGATGTTCGCTCACGGGCTTCAGCCTCCGAATCCGCTGTAGCGTCTTAGGCCGTAGAAGAACGCCAGCCGGCTGGCAAGGATGAAGAACACCACCCAGCCGAGTTGCACCCACAGGCCCCAGGCCAATTCCGGCCCTGAGACCTTGCCGAGGAACACGGCCGCCGGGAAGTAGGCCAGGTACTGCAAGGGGATCATCATCACCAGGTCGCCCCAGATCCCCGGCAACATGTCGATCGGGAACATGTGGCCGGAGAAGAAGAAGTTGAAGAGCATATAGACGAACAAGAGCGAACTGACTTCCAGGAACCAGAAGCCGAGCATTCCGATCGTCGCTTCCAAATAGAACCCCAGCAGAAAGGACATCACCAGCGAGGCAAGAAAGCAGGCCACGGTCCAGGCGTCGGGCCAGCCGGGGAAGAAGTCCCGCAGCAGGTAGAAGACCAATGCGAACGGCCCGGCCGCCACGACGTAGTACACCAGCTTGTGGGCGATCCGATACAAGAGCAGAAAGCCGAGCATGTCGATCGGCTGGATGAGATACTTCTTCACGGTGCCGTCGCGGACGTCGCGGGCAATCCCCGAGGCAAGCCCGGGCATGCTCGAAAACGCCCGGCTCACCATCGTCAGCAGGTAGTAGGCGATGAAATCGTGGTAGGAGTAGCCGGCGATCTGGGGCCGCGAGCCACTCGCGACATACAGCCCCGAGAAGACCGCTCCCCAGAGAAAGATTTGGGTGATCATCGGCATGAACCGCATCAGGGTTCCCAGCGCAAAGTCGCCGCGGTAGACGAGCCGCTCTTCGAGGCTGATCCGCAGAATCGTCCACCAGGTGGCTGCGCGCGCCAACATCGGTCGTCTCACTCTTCCTTCAGCAGTTCGGGGATCTGCCCCACTTGATGCTCCGGCGGCTCGCCGTTGCGCGAGAAGATCTCGGCAATGACTGCTTCCAGGGGCGGGTCTTCCACGCTCACGTCTTCCACGCTGTAGCCGGCCAGGATGCCGCTGAGCACCTCGGGCACGACGCGGCGGTCGACCCGGATCTTCGCGCGCGGGGGTTCTTCCAAGATCACTTCGCCGAAGCGGGCGAGGTCGGCGGGGATCCGGCCGTCGATGAACTGGAGCGAAACGACCTTCTGTCCGCCGTAGCGATTGATAATGCCGCTGAGCGAACCATTGTAGATGATCCGGCCCGCGGCAATGATCACCACCCGGCGGCACAGCGCCGCCACGTCCTTCATGTAGTGGCTGGTCAGCAGGATGGTGATCTTGCGAAGTTCCTGGTAATGGCGGAGGAAGCTCTGGATGTTGTATTGGGCGATCACGTCGAGCCCGATGGTCGGTTCATCGAGAAAGAGCACATCCGGCGAATGAAGCAGGGCGGCAATCAGCTCCATCTTCATTCGTTCGCCGAGAGACAGCTCGCGGACCGGCTGTGAGAGCAGATGCCGCACGCCCAGGAGGCTCGTTAGCTCATCGCGGGACCGCTCGAACCGCGAGGGTTCGATCCGGTAGATCTGCTGGTGCAGCCGGAAGGACTCGGCGGCCGGCAGATCCCACCAGAGCTGGTTCTTTTGTCCCATCACCAGCGCGAACCGGCGGCGATAGGCGTTCTCGCGTTTCCAGGGGAGGTGGCCCAGAACGCGGGCCTCGCCGGCGGTGGGTGTGATCACGCCCGAAAGCAGCTTCAGTGTCGTGGTCTTACCCGCGCCGTTCGGGCCGAGGAACGCTACGAACTCCCCCTGCTCGACGGTGAGGTCGATTCCACGGACCGCCTCGACGGTGCGATACTGCCGCCGGAACAGCCCCCGGATCGAGGCCCGCAGCCCCTCTTTTTTCTGATATACGCGGTAGGACTTTGCCAGTCCTTCGATTTCAATAATGGCCATATTCCGCCGCGGCCAAGGAAAACCCGTGGAATTGCATGCTGGAGGAGACTGCGGCAAGAGTGTAGGCGGGACACTCCGTGGCCCGCTTTGCCCGGCTTCGCCGGGCCACGGAGTGTCCCGCCTACACTAAGAATACGATCGTTCTTGGCTGGCTCCTGAGGCATCCGCGTCGATTGTCGCCAGCAGCCGCCCGGCAATTCCCCCGGCAGCCAACTGCTACCAAACCCTATTCTACCCCGCTTGCGGGAAAACTGAAGTGCATAAGGCGAGCGGCAGAAGATGACTTGCCCGTAGCCGAAGTCGTGAGACTTCCTTTTTTCGTTTCTGCCCGAAGTCTCACGACTTCGGCTACGGGCAGATTTGAACCTGCCGCTCGCATAAGACCGCGGGCGGAGCCCAAGAATGCGGGGCATTGCGGGACAGCCGGCCCCCTCTTCTGGCACGCCGCGTGGTTGCCCAGCAGCCCAACGGCTCGCAATCAGGAGGTCGTTGCGCTGCGCCCGGCTTGATGGTAGCGGCGGGGCTGCTCTTGGCTCAAAACCGAAGGGGTCGGGGGTGCGTTGGTGAAGTGCGTGGTTTCACCAGCTTTCTCGCCTCGGTTTCTGTTCCGCCAAGTTCAGTCCCTCCCCTCGCCCGCTTACGGGAGAGGGGCCGGGGATGAGGACAGTCTGCAGCGCTCTCCGCTCGTGGCAACAGCAGCAGCCTGGCGATGCGTTCGACGATGGATTGCCGTGTCCCGCCATCGACGCGGTTCCGGATGTCCGGCGGATCCGCAAACAAGGGCATGTCGCGGAACGATGTGGTGGATCTCTTCATGAGCGACCTCCTGCAATGCAAAAAGACGGTGTGCTGTGTGTTTAGGAGTGTTGTGAACAAGGAGTCGCTCTCTCGTCAAGGGATGTCACGAGCGTCTTGATCTGCTGCAAGGCAGGAAGAAGAGCCGCAGGGAGGAAGTTTGCCATCAAAGACGTGATCGAAGAAGCGAAGACCGAGACGACGAAATGGTTGAAGAAACAGGGGCACGCCTACGCCGATTTCCATTGGCAGGCGGGCTATGGCATTTTCTCGGTGAGTGAATCGATGTCGGTCCGGGTCAAAGGGTACATCGCTAAGCAGGCGGAACATCACGTGAAGCAGAGCTTCCAGGAAGAGTTCCGCCTGCTGTGCCGCCGTCATGGCATCGAGATCGATGAACGCTATGCCTGGGACTGATCCTTCCCAGTCCCGAAGCGACGGCCCCATGTCAGCCCAGGCCAACGGCCTGGGAGGGCTTCACTCTGGAGATAGAGACACGTTCCGCCGAAGCTCTCCCCCGACATGCTCATGGCCCCGAACCACACCAGCACCCGTGTCCGGCCCTTGCTCACCTCGTCGATCGTCGGCACGCGGTGATTCGCGTACCATCCCGAAGGCTCGGCAACGACTTCGATGGGCACGCCAAAGTGCTCCGGCCATCGTTGTCCCCATCCCATCACTCAGTCCTCCAACAATGAGGCCCAGCGGTCACCACCGCATGAGGACGGTTCCCCAGGCCAGCCCGGCGCCGAAGCCGCTGAAGAGAATGCGATCGCCTCGCCGGATCCGGCCTTCGCGAAAGGCTTCGTCCAACGCCAGCGGGATGCTGCCGGCCGAGGTGTTGCCGTAGCGCTGGAGGTTGTTGAAAACCTTCGCGGGGTCGATGCGGAGCTCCTTGACGGCCGAACTGATGATCCGCATGTTGGCCTGGTGGAAAATGACCAGGTCAACGTCGTCCAAGGACATGCCGGCGGTCCGCAGCACGTCGGCGGTGGTCTCCCGGAGCAGGTTGATCGCCCACTTGAAAACCGGGCGGCCGTCCATGTACATGTAGTGCAGTCCGTTGCTCGATGGGTCGTAGGTAAACGGCATGCGGGAACCGCCCATCTTGCGGCAGATCAAGTCGGCACCCGATCCGTCCGATCCGATGGCGAACGCGAGCAACCCCTGGTCCGGCGACCCGGGGGCGATCAGCACCGCCCCGGCCCCGTCGCCGAAGATCGGATAGGTCCGCTGATCGGCCGGATTGACCACGCGGGAGTTGCAGTCGGCCCCGATCACCAGAACCAAGCGGCTGCAGCCGGTGGCGACATATTGCATGGCGGTGAGCATGCCAAAAACGAAACTGGCGCAGGCGGCCGACAAATCCAGGGCCGGCGCGCAGAGCCCCAGGCGGTCCTGGACCACGCAGGCGGTCGCCGGCAGGGGCCTGTCCGGGGTAAAGGTGCCCAACAACACCAGATCGATGTCGCGGGGATCGACGTTGGCCTGTTCGATGCACCGCCTGGCCGCTTCGACGGCCAGGTCGCTGGTGGCGATGCCCGGCGGAGCATGGCGGCGCTCCAAAATGCCCGTCCGTTGCACAATCCAATCCGCATCGTAGCCCAAGGAAGCGAGGTCCTCGTTGCGGACCAGGTTCTCGGGCACGCTGCTGCCGACGCCCACCACCTGCACGCCCATCAATCGCCCCAGCCGCGAACGCTTCGTGGGAAGCGCGTCCTCGGCGGAACGGGAAACCTCGATGCTCATGACTGCTCGGCTCGCTCGTTCGCCACCGCTCGAACAGGTCGGCAGGCCCTCGCCTGCCACTCGGCCTGCCGAGGGTCGAAAACCTGAAGCCTACGGCTTTCGACCGGGTTTCTCAAGCCCGGCTTTGGCGCTTTGCTGATTTGCCGTTGCCGCGGGTGGTATTACCCCAGCAAGAAAGATGCTCGATACCGAAGCGCAGGCGGGAGCCTCTCGCTTGCGCTTCGGGTTCGTATGATAATCCTTGCCGGGGTAATAGGGGCGGGGAAGTTCGACGGCTACAACGCCAGAAATAACCTGCCAGGGGGGTGCAATTCCGAGGTCACAGAGGGTAAGTTAGCGAAGGACAGGACTTCACGTTGCCAATCCAGGAGTTGCGGACCAGACCCCTCGCTGCACTGCTCTCAGCCGCTGGGAAGCGCTGCACGGCGGCCTGCCGCCCGACATCGACCCATGTGCGTACTGGCCATTCAATATCGAAGCGCTCGCGACGCTCCCATCCTGGTCGCGCATAACCGTGAGGAGTTCTTCGACCGCCCCACCCTGGCCCCCAAGATCCAGTCGGGCAAGCCGCGGGTGATTTGCGGCATTGACCGCAAAGCCGGGGGGACGTGGATGGGAGTGAACCAACATGGGCTGTTCGTGGCCGCGGCGAACCGGCCCAAGGCCATGCTCCCGCCGGAGCCGAGGTCGCGCGGCCTGCTTTGCCGCGAGCTGCTCAACTTCTCCAACGCGAAGGACGCCGCGGACCATGCCGCCAAGGAGTTGGCCACCGGCAGGTATGCCGGCGTCAACTACGTCTGCGCCGACGCGAAACGCGGGGCGGTGGTCTACGGCGGCAACACGATCGAGATCATCGAACTCAGCCGCGGATTGCACGTGCTCACCAACGGCGATCTCGACGACCCGCGCGACGAACGCCAGGAACTCGTCCGCCGGCAACTGACCCTCCAGAAACTCGACTCCGCCGTGGCGTTCCTGGCTGTGGCCAGCCGGACGTTTTCCCGGCCGACCAACAGCAGCATCCGCCGCGGAATCGTGTTCACCGGCGGCGATTACGGCACCGTCTGTTCGACGCTGCTGGCATTGCCCAAGAAATCGCAGAACGCAATCCTGCAATACGCCCCGGGGCCCCCTTCGGAAACGCCTTACGAAGACCTGTCGGCTCTCTTGCGCCAGGTGCTTTCCACGGAGAAGTGATCCCATGGCGCGACCGAACACCGGCATCTGGCTGATCGGAGCGCGAGGCGGAGTGGCGGCGACCACGATCGTGGGTCTGGCTGCCTTGAAGAAGGACCTGATTGCCCCCACGGGCCTGGTCAGCGCCTTGCCGCAGTTCGCCGGGCTGCCCTTTGCCGCGTGGGGCGATTTCCTCGTCGGCGGCCACGAAATCCGCGAAGCCCGCCTGTCCGGCGAGGCCATGGGCCTGGCGACCGAGAGCCGGGCGATCGACGCCGGCCTGATCGTCCAGGTCGAGGCGGAACTGGACGAGATCGACCAGCGGATCCGGCCGGGCACGGTCCACAAGGTCGGCCCGACGATCGCCGCGATGGCTTCGACGCGGGTCCCTTCCGAGGAGCCGCCGCGCGAGGCAATCGCCCGGCTGAAGAACGACGTGTCACGGTTCGCCGAGTCGCACGCATTGGAGCATGTAATCGTGGTGAACGTGGCGTCGACCGAGCCGCCGGTCGATCCGTCGCGTTTGCCGCCGGCCTGGACCGAACTCAAGCGGACCTTGGACCGGCCGGACGATTGCCTGTTGCCGGCCAGTTCGCTCTACGCCATTGCCGCCCTGGAGCTAGGCTGCTCGTACATCAATTTCACGCCCTCGCTGGGCTCCTCGCCCGCGGCGATTGACGAGTTGGCCCGCACCTGCGGCGCGCGGCACATGGGCTGCGACGGCAAGACAGGCGAGACCCTGATGAAGAGCGTGCTGGCCCCCATGTTCCAGCACCGAAACCTGCGGGTGATGAGCTGGGTCGGGCACAATATCTTCGGCAACATGGACGGCCGCGTGCTCAACGATCCGGCCAACAAGCAGACCAAGGTGGCCAGCAAGGACCACCTGCTGGCTGAGATCCTGGGCTACCGGCCGCAGACGCTGGTCTCCATCGAATACATCGAGAGCCTGGGCGATTGGAAGACCGCCTGGGACCACATTCACTTCACCGGTTTCCTCGGCACTCCCATGACGCTCCAGTTCATCTGGCAGGGCTGCGATTCGCTCCTGGCCGCCCCGCTGGTGCTGGACCTGGTCCGCTTTACCGACCTGGCGCGGCGCCGCGGCGAGACCGGCCTGTTGCGGTTCCTGGCCAGCTTCTTCAAGAGCCCCTACGGCGTGAGCGAGCACAGTTTCGTGCGGCAATTCCAGGCATTGGAGTCCTGGGCGGAAAGAGTCGAGAGCTGAGAGGACCGATTTTGGCAAAGCGACGCAAGAAGCAGACCGGTGACGAACATCCGTCGGGACCACTGGGATTCGGGGGCCTTCCCCTGTCGGAGACAGCGCTGAGCGCCTTGAACAAGGCCGCCTACTTGGAGCCGACTCCGGTGCAGGCGGGTGTGATCCCGCGGGCCCTGGCCGGCGTCGACGTGATGGGGCAAGCGCATACCGGCACCGGCAAGACGGCCGCCTTCGCCATCCCCATCCTGGAACGGCTGGAACTGGGCGACTCGTTCGACCCGGAGGCGATCGTGCTGGTGCCCACGCGGGAACTGGCCGTCCAGGTCCGCGACGAATTCGTCAAGCTGGCCGAAGGCCGGGAAGTGGACATCATCGCGGTCTACGGCGGCAAGCCGATCCGCAAGCAGACCGAGCAGCTCAGCCGGGGCGTCGACATCGTCATCGGCACTCCCGGCCGCGTGCTCGACCATATGCAGCGCAAGACCTTGTCGCTCGGCAACATCCGCTGCGTCGTGCTCGACGAAGCCGACCGCATGCTCGACATCGGCTTCCGCCCTGACATCGAGAAAATCCTCCGCCGCTGTCCCCAGTCGCGGCAGACGCTGCTCTTAAGCGCTACCCTGCCGCCGGCGGTGGTCCGCCTGGCGCAGCGCTACATGCGCGACCCCGAATCGCTCGACTTCTCGCCCAAGCGGCTCGACGTCGAGACCATCGAGCAGTTCTACTTCACGGTCGATCCGGAGAAGAAGTTCGATCTCCTCTTGCACCTGTTGGAGCGCGAGAAGCCCCGTCAGGCGATCATCTTCTGCCGGACCCGCCGCGGCACCGAGAAGATCGGCCAGCGCCTGGCCAAGCGAATCCCCTCGGTGGCCGCGATCCACGGTGATCTGCCGCAGCGGACGAGGGACCACGTGATGGCCCAGTTCCGTCTGGGCAAGCTCAAGCACCTCGTGGCGACCGATGTGGTCGGCCGCGGCATCGACGTCACCGGCATCTCCCACATCATCAACTACGACATCCCCCAGTTCTGCGACGACTACGTGCACCGCGTCGGCCGCACGGGACGCATGGGCCGCGAGGGCGTGGCCTATACCCTCGTCACGCCCGAGGAAGGCCCGGAACTTACCCGCATCGAAATGCGGATCGACCGACTGCTCCAGCGGGCCGAGGTACCGGAATTCGCCGCCTTCGTCAAGCCGCCCGCGACCGAAACGACGCCGCCGGAAACCAAACCGGTGTTCGGCCGCCCCCAGCGACGAGTCCGCCGGGCGTTGTAGCCAGGGAGGAACTGCGTTGCCGCCATAGGACTTGTAGGGCCTATGGGTCCCATAGAACCAAGAAGTCCTATCGCCCGTCCTACCCACCCCGCGAACTACCCTGCCCACCACGGCCCGCGACTCCATTTTTTTCTTCTCGGCGCGTCGACAGCGGCTTACCTTCGCCTTATACTAGACCCAGATTTTCGCACCCCCTCCGCGGCGGATGCTGCCCGCAAAGTTGCCGCACATCCCCGCGCACACCGACCACGACAAGCCCGACTCGAGAAGTCACACGTTCATCAGGAGCCGACTTATGACGCGTACGTGGTGCCAATCCGTTTTCGCTCTGGCAGTGGTTCTTCTGGTTGCCGGCGTTGCGGCGGCCGAACCGGGGCAGTATCTGGGCCCCTTGCAGGTGATCGCCTCGAAAGACGGCGCAAGCCTGTACGTGCTGAACATCGACGGCAATCAGATCTCGGTCGTGGAGACGGCTGGCGGGAAAGTCAGCCGCACCATTCCCATGCCGCCGAAACCGACCGGCATGGCCCTCAGCCCGGACGGCGCAAAGCTCTACGTCACCTGCGCCTCTCCGGAAGGCACGGTGTGCGCCGTCGACGTGGCCTCGGGCCAGACGGCGTCAAAGTTGGCGGCCGGGCACCATGCCGAGGCCCCGGCGGTCACTCCCGACGGAAAACGGCTTTACGTCTGCAATCGCTTCAACGACAATGTCTCGGTGATCGACCTGGAAGCCAACAAGGAAATCACGCGCGTGCCGGTCGTGCGCGAGCCCAACGCCTCGGCGGTCTCGCCCGACGGCAAACTGGTCGTCGTCGCGAACCTCGTGCCGAACGACCGGGCCGATTCCTACGACGTGGCCGCCGTCGTAACGCTCATCGACACGGCCTCCAACCAGCCGGCGAATGTCCGGCTGCTGAACGGCAGCGGAAGCCTGCGCGGCGTGTGCGTCTCGCCCGACGGCAAGTACGCCTATGTCGCTCATATCCTCTCCCGCTACCAGATGCCGACCACGCAACTGGAACGCGGCTGGATGAACACCAACGCCCTGTCGATCATCGACCTGGCGGCCAAGAAGCTCCACAACACCGTGCTCCTGGACGACGTCGATCTCGGCGCGGCGAATCCCTGGGGCGTGGCCACAACGGCCGACGGCGCGAAGATCTGCGTCAGCCACGGCGGGACGCACGAATTGAGCGTGATCGACACCGCGGGCCTCTTCGATAAGCTCTCCAAGATTCCGGCCGACGAGGAGACGGCCCGCAAGGCGGGCCGCTATGATCCCAGCGGCAACTACTCGTCGCCGACGACCGCCGACGTGCCGAACGACCTGGCGTTTCTCGTCGATCTCCGCGAGCGGGTCAAGCTGGAAGGCAATGGCCCGCGCGGCGTGGCCGTGGTCGGCAACAAGGCCTACGTGGCCATGTACTTCACCGACAGCCTGGGCGTGGTCGATCTGGCGGAAAAATCCCGCTACCGCAAGGTGTCGGCCATTGCCCTCGGGCCGGCGCCGCAGTTGACCGTCCAGCGCCGCGGCCAGATGTTCTTCCACGACGCCGATCTCTGCTTCCAGCACTGGCAGAGCTGCTCCAGTTGCCATCCCGACGCCCGCGTCGACGCGCTGAACTGGGATCTTATGAACGACGGCATGGGCAACCCGAAGAACACGAAGAACATGCTTCTGGCCCACAAGACGCCGCCCTCGATGGCCACGGGGGTCCGCGGCGGCGGCGAGGCGGCAGTCCGGGCCGGCATCACCCACATCCAGTTTGCCGTGCGGCCCGAGGAAGACGCGGTGGCCATCGACGAGTATCTCAAGGCCCTCGAGCCGGTACCCAGCCCCTACCTGGTCAACGGCCAGTTGAGCGAAGCGGCCAAGCGAGGCAAGGAGCTGTTCTTGAACGAGAAGATCGGCTGCGCGAAGTGCCATCCGGCGCCGCTCTATACGGACCTCCAGATGCACGACGTCGCCTCCCGCGGCCAGTACGACCGCCGCGACGATTTCGACACGCCGACGCTCGTCGAGTGCTGGCGGACCGCTCCCTTCATGCACGACGGCCACTGGGTCACGCTGAAGCAACTGCTCACCGAGGGCAAGCACGGCGCCAAGGGCGGCGACACCAGCGGCCTCACCGAGCAGCAGATCAACGACCTGGTCGAGTTCGTCCTCTCGCTGTAGTAGTTAGTTCCCAGAACTAAGGGGCCCTAGTAGAACTCCGGCTGCCCTCACCCCCTGCCCCTCTCCCGAAGCGGGAGAGGAGTTGAGTTCGGGCCTCTCAGCCCCAAGCCCTCCCCAATGCCCGAGTCA
>JABWBD010000466.1 GCA_013360685.1 Pirellulales bacterium | reverse complement strand
TCCGCCGATTCCCTGGGTCCACGGCCGCCGGATCGAGTTCGTATACACCTGATCATACTAATTGTCATGCAATTTCGGCCCGCGGAAATCGGCGTTCAAAGGGCAGGCCGGAGTGCTTGAATTTGCCGTCGATTCGGATGTCTGGAAGACCTACAGCTTGACGGTTGACAAAGGGGACGAACCCAGACTCTATGTCCGGTTCTTCCACCAGAAAGGAACCGTCCGGCTGGATGATGTCATTGTTACTCCCGTCGGCGAGGAGTAATGACCACCTGTTAACGGCACATGCGGCGCCCTTTGTAGTGACGCTGGTCGTGATGACCTGTGTCGGTATGCTGAGGAGAACGCGACATGAGGACTGCTGTCCGAGGGGAACGGCCTCCGGGCCGACCGCGGACACGAAAAGGAAAGCCGATGAAAACGAAAATGATTGTACTGCTGATAGCCGCGGCGCTGACGGTAGCGGCCGCGCTCGAACCGCTGCGGGCAGCCGACGCGCCGGGCAACGGAACCGGGGACAGCAGCGCAGCGATGAGCGCGGCGTATGGGAAACGGTGGAATCCGGCGGAGCAGGCGCGGATCGAGGCGGACATCCGTGCCAACCGGATGGCGGCGGCGGTACTGCGGCTGCCATCGGTCAAGCCGGGCACGGACGTGACGGTGGAGCAGCTCTCGCACGACTTCCTGCTCGGCGCCAACTGCTTCCTGTTCGGCGACTTGAAAAATCCCGAAAAAGACAAACGCTATGCGGAGACTTTCGGGACGCTGTTCAACGCCGTGACGGTGCCGTTCTACTGGCGGACGCTGGAGCCGGAGCAGGGAAAGCCCCGCTACACGGCAGACAGTCCCTACGAATACCGCCGGCCGCCGACCGATCCGGTGGTGGCCTACATGGAGTCGCGGGGCGTCAACATCAACGGCCATGCGATCATCTACGGCATGCGGCGCTGGGCCCATCCGACGTGGATGCCGGAAGACCGCAAGGCGATGGAGCCGCTCTTCGAGAAGCATGTCAAAGAACTAGCCGAACGTTACGCCGGCCGCGTGCAGCGCTGGGACGTGGTCAACGAATCCATCGACCAAGCCAACCGCGGCTTCATGCCTGACGACTACACCTTCAAGACCTTCGTCTGGGCCGACAAGTATTTCCCCTCCACCGTGCGATTCAACAGCAACGACAACAAACCGACATGAAGAAACTCCTGTTGACGATCTGCCTCCTGCTCGCTCCAGCGGCGGGCGCGGAAGAGTATTCTCCCCACTGGCTCGAGCGGGTCGAGCCGGAGTCCGCGGGCATGGATGCGACGGGCTTGAAGGACCTCGACGCGGTCGTCGAGCAGACGATCGCAATCGGCCACACGCCCGGCGCGGTCGTCGCGATCGGCCGCGGCAATAAGCTCTTTCTCAAGGGGTACGGCTATCGGCAGTTCTATCCCGAACAGGAGGAAATCACCCTCGACACGCTGTTCGACCTCGCGTCCGTCACGAAAGTCGCCTGTACCGCGACGGCGCTTGCCCTCGTCGTCGATCAGGGCAAGGTTTCGCCGGACGATCCGGTCGTCCACTACTTCCCGGAATTCCGCGTCAACGGCAAGGACCGGATCACCGTCTGGCACTGCATGACGCATACATCGGGAATCATGGACTACTACAACCAGACCCGAGGGACCAAGGAGGAACTCTGGAAGCTGCGGCGTTGTTCTATCCGGACGAATCGAAGGCGGAATCCGAGGGCATGACTTACCAGGTGGTTCCGAAACCGCTCAAGACGGACGATCAAACCGGCGCGCCGGTATACGCTCTTACCCGCGACTGCGCGCGCGTTTTGCCCCCGGCGGTCCACGGCGCCGCCGCGATCGTCTTCGCCCCGACGGTTTCGAAGGATGCGTCAGACGAGTCGTTCTGGTTCCTGACCAACGTGCTCGGCCAGACCCTGCAATCGGCGTCGGACAACGGACTGAAGTACGGGGTCATCGACCGACCGAACCCGCTGGAAAGGAGACGCGTCGAGCCGATGGACCTGATCGACAAGTACAAGCCGTTTGCGAGCTATGCGCGCGTCGCTCGGGAACAGGGGCTGTCGTTCGGCGAAATCTCGCGGCGAATCAACGGCGACCAGATGCTGGGCGTCGAAATTCTGGAGTGTCGCGGAATGGACGCGGCGGCGTCTTCCGGCGAGTCCCGTTGATCGGCCAGATCTTGCTACTCCTCATCTCCCATTCGGCATGGGCGGCTCGCCGGCGATAATGCGGTCGAGGCGACGGGACAGCTCGGACCAGCCGAGGCCGGTCTCGTCGGTTAGCCAGCCGTTGTAGCCCACGTCGTCGAGGGCCTTGCGGACCGCAGGCCAGTTGACGCTGCCTTGCCCGATCCCCGCCCAGTTGCCGCCTTTGCCGTCGGCGTTGAGCTTGTAGTCTTTGACGTGAATCTTGGCCAGGCGCGGGCCGAAAATGCGAATCCAGACCTCGGGCGGATAAGCGATCTCGACTTTGTCGCCGCGCAGAAGGCCTGCATACTTCACGTGGTTCCCTACGTCGAAATACGCTTTGACCCACGGACTGTTGAACGAGGCGACGACCCAGTTGTACAGTTCGGGCCGTACGCACCAGTTGTTCCACACGTTTTCCAGGGCGATGGCGACCTGCGTCTCCTCGGCCACGGGCAGGAGCCGCTTGATCGACTCGCGGACGCCGTCCACCGAGCGGTTGTGGGCCTCGATGTAGCCTCTGAACTTCTCGTTGTCGCCAGCGACGAATTGGGTGATGTGGCCGTTGGCCTCGTCGAACTTGATGTCGAATTCCCACGGTTCTGGCATGGGCTTGGCGCTGCAGCCGCCCACCGGAGCGAGCACAGCGCCGGCACCGTAGGCCTGGGCGGCACGTAGACCGGCTGCCGAGCCGCCACCCATTACCGAGTGGATGTGCAGACCGAACTTCTCGGCCAGCTCGCGGGCCTTCTTCGCTTCGTCGACTGCCACCGTATAGGCCTCGAAACCCTCGATGCCGGCGTCCTTGAGCTTCTTGAACGTCTCCTCGTTCATCCGGTCCGCGCCCAGGATGACGGCCTTGTGGAGCGTGGTCTTGTAGACGGGCTCAGCGGCTCGCACCCCGGTAGCAGCCAAGCTCACGCCGGCAGCAGAAACGGCAAGAAAATCGCGGCGGCTCAGGTCAGTTCTCATCGCGTAGTCTCCCTATGGTTGACCATGGTATGGGCGCAGGTGACGTGCTGCATGTTATCAGTTCAGCTTCGTTCGAGGAATAAGTGGCGTAAGCTTCCAGCTTGCGATGCTACTATCCGCCGCAAGCTGGAAGCTTACGCCACAGAAAGATCGGACAGTTATTTCGCGAACGATGCCGTTCTAGCGAGTCGGAGCGACGGCGTCAGTAGCGATTTTCATCAGCTTTGCCTTGGCATGGTTGAATCCTCGGGGCACACTGAAGAACCCGACCCAGAGTTCTCCGGGCGTGTGCTCCAGCACGAACGGATACGTCGTGCCCTTGCCGCGGGCCACGGCGACCGGTGCGGTCCACGTCCCGGCCTCATCCGACGAGAACGCCAACTCGACCTCCTGCCGTCCATTCTCCAGCGCATTGTAGACCAGCACGATGCGGCCGTCGTGGAGGCCGGCCGTGTGACCGGGCGCGGAAACGGCGGCGATGGGCGTGGGCTCCGCCGGTGACCAGGTCAGTCCGCCGTCCGCGGAGAAAGACTGCATGAAGAACCTGCGCTCGGTGCGGATGAGCATCCAGATCCGCCCGTCGCGCAACTCCAGTACCGACGGTTCCAGCGCGCCCGAGTGGTGTCCCGCTCCGCCGATGTCGATAAAGCCGGTGGTGCGCCACGTGAGCCCGCCGTCGTCGCTGACGCCCACGCTCGATTGCAGACGCCCGGGCTTGGACACGTAATGCGAGAAGGGAACGAGCAGCCGCCCCGTCTCCGTCTGAATGGCGCCGTTGGTCGCCCCGCTGTAGCCCTCGAAGACTTCCACGCGGTCCATCCACGTCTTGCCGCCGTCGAGCGACCGGATGGTCCAGATGGGCGAGTCGCAGCCGTCGGGCTCGCCGTCTTTCGTCCAGCCCCACGTGTTGTAGCCAAGATAGAAAACGTGGAGCGAGCCGTCGGCCGACCGCATCACGGTGGGGTGAGAGGCATTGCGGTCGTCATGGCGGGTAATGACTTGCTCCGGCCCCCACGTCCTGCCGCCGTCGTGCGTGACGCGGCAGGCGACAAATGTGCGCGCGGTCTTCGTGCCGTAGCCGTTTGGGCCGGAGTAGACGTGCATCACGCCGCCGCCGTCCAGGTTCACCATCGCCACGCCCAGCACCCCCGAATGCGGCAGGTCCGGGCTGATGTCCGTGGCGCGCGGATGCACCTCGACGTGCTCATCCAGTCGGATCCACTTCGAGAATGGCTTGCGTTCAACAGGACTGGCGGATTCGGCCCCCAGCGCATCGACGATCAGGTCCGCGATGAGCGCATGGCCTGGGTTGCCGGGGTGCATGCCGTCGGGCAGCAGCCACGAACCAGAAGGCTTGTCCTTCTTGCTCGACTCTGCGCCGGCGTGGCGGGCAAACTCGCCGCGAAACGCAGCGTCGACGTCCGCCAGCAGCACGTGCTCCTCCGCCGCGATGCGTTGCACGGCCTGGGCGTACTCCTTCAGCACGACGTTGAATCCGTCGGGGTCTTCGACGTTGTACGGCGGCTTGCCGTAGAGCTTCCGCGTGACGTCGGTCCACTGCAGCGGGTTGGGCGTCAGGAGCAGGACGATCGCGCCGGTGCGGCGGCACTCGGCGACGAAAAAGCGCAGGTCGGCCTCGAAGGTCTTCAGGTCCGTGCGCGGCACAGTCGCGGGCGGAGTCTTCCAGACGTCGACGGCCGCGTCGTTGATGCCGAACTGGATCATCACCAGCGCGGGCTGGTGCGCCAGTACATCTTTTTCAAGCCGCTTCCGGGCGATTGGAGTGGTGTTTCCGCCCACGCCGGCGTTGACGACGCGCACGTCGCCCCCGCCTCGCTGCTGCAACTGCCCGGCCAGCAGCGAGGCGTACACCCGCGTCGAGCCGCGCTCGGCGGTGGTCGAGTCGCCAAAGGCCACAATCGTCAGCGGCTCGGCGGCGTGCGACACGGCCAGCGATGCCAGCAAAAAAACGGCGAAGAGCAGAAAGGTGCGTGGCATGATCGCTCCATAGCGAAAAAGCAATTGTTCAGGGGACGTGGTTCGCAACGCTACGTGTCGATGCCTCCTTCACGCGGTTTTCCAGCATAGGCCTGATCGTTCACGGGGTTTTTCGTTGCCGTCAACGATAGACCTTCACGGTCTTCACGATGACGCGGAAGTCCGCGGCGGGCTGCGTCTGGGAAGCGAGCGTGACCCGGTTGGCTCCCGGCACGAGCGTGGGGAAGGTGCCCGCCACTTGGCCCGCAGCGACCTCGACGCCATCGGTGCCCAGCACCCGCCATGTGGCCTGGTCGCGGCAGATGAGCCGCTGGCCTTCCAGCAGCCGCACGGGGAATCGCACTGATTGCTCGCCGATCGCCAGCACCGGCTCGGCCAGAAAAGCCCCGCTCTCCTTGGGCGGCGGGAGGAGAACCGGTTGACACCCATTTGGTTCATTTACGGCCGAATTATCCAAGCTGCGTATGGCGTATGGCATCGCAAGTCCATTCCGATTAAGGACTTACGGTTCTCTGGCTGGTCTCGCGTCAGATGCGATGGCCGAATTGTGTCCGAATTGCCTTGGAGGGCGATTCCCTGGGGCGGCTGAT
>JABWBD010000058.1 GCA_013360685.1 Pirellulales bacterium | reverse complement strand
TCGACGCGCGTGAGCGCGGCGTGTCGAGCGGGTCCAGGGCGAAGGCCCTGGCAGGGGATCCGGGGACTGGTCCCCGGCGGGGGCTCGGGGGCAGAGCCCCCGGGCTACAGCTTCGCTTCGATCTCGTCGAACAGCAGCAGATCCGCCTGCACGATGATCAGCTGGCGCAGTTCCGCCTCAGTGCGGCCGTTGCTGCTGAACAGGCGGCCGAGGAAGGGGATGTGCGAAAGGAACGGCACGCCGGCGTGGCTGCGGCGGCTGTCGCCGTTGGTCATGCCGGCGATGACCAGCGAGCCGCCGTCGGGGATGGTCACCGAGGTGCGCACGGCGTTGTAGGACAGCTGCGGGATGAGCAGCGGATAGCTGCCAGCCGTCGAGGCGGCGATGGCGGTGCCGGACTGCACCACCGGGCCGCCGGGGAAGGAGGCGACCGGCGGACCGAAGCGGCGCCAGGCCTGGATCTGCGCGTTGGTCGGGCGCATGGTCAGGGTGATGTACTTCTTGTCGGCCGAGGCGATCGCCTGCACGTCGAGCACGGTGCCGTAGCTGAGGATCGAGATGATGGGATCGTACTGGCCCTGGACCACGTCGTAGTCCGAGATGTACGACTGCTGGTTCATGTTGACGATGTGCGCCTGCTGGCCGTTGAACAGCGTGACCTTCGGCGCCTGGAGTATGTTGGTCCGGCGGTCGCCCTGGGCGGCTTCGATGAAGAAGAACGCCTCGATGTCACTGAGGATGGCGAAGCCGAGCGAGGCGCCGGCCGTCGCGTCGAAACCGCCGAACTGCGGCACCGCCAGCCCGAAGCTGTTCTGGCGGAACGGGATGTCGAGGTCGGCCGAGAAGAGGTCCGGCGAACTCATGCCGACCGTGATGTTCTTGTCGTGGTCACGGTCCTGGATTTCGCGAGCGACGGCAACCGTGCGTGGGAAGGGCGGACTGATGTACTGGTCGGTCGTATCGTCGTCATCCGTCCCGCCCGGATCCGGGCGGCCCCACACCTGGAACGGCCGGTCGATGTCGTCGTCGATATCGAAGTCGAAGTCGACGCCGATCCGTTCGAAGAAGTTGTCGTTGAGCGTGATAAACCGGACTTCGATGGTGACCTGGAGGTCCTGCATCCGGCGAAGCTGTTCCAAGAGGTCGGCAATCTCCTCGTGGACTTCCTGCGTCTGGCTGATGACCAGGCTCAGGTTGGTCTCGAAGGGGGCGATCGAACCCGGCCCGCCGACTTCGTCCCACGTCGTGGGCGCGATCGTCGTGGTGATCAGTTCAATCAGGCTGTCGAAGTCGGCCATCGCCCCGCCGCCCAAGCCGCCGGGGCCGGGGCCGATCGGCATGTTCGTCGGCATTCCATTGGGGGTTCCGCCCGACATTTGGGCCATGACCGCCGGGTTGATCGTTGCGCCCGCGCCGTTCTGGTTGGCCGCGACGGAAAGCGGGGCGCCGCTGCCGGCGCCGAAGGGCCCGTTCTGGCCGAAGCCGGCGTTGCCCATGGCGTCCCCGTATGCCCCCGCTAGACCCATCCGAGGGCTCGGTGCGAAGTTCGGGATTGGGATGACGAGGTCGGCCACGGTGTAGGTCTTCGTGTACACCTCGCCGTCTCGCAACTGCTCGCTGGTCACCTTGAGCACTTCATCCTTGATTACGTAGCTCAGGTGCAGCGGTTGGAGGATCAGGTTCAGCGCGCTCTCCAGTTTGATCTCCTGGCGCAAATCGATGCTGACGGGCGTATCGGTGGTGACTCCCTCTTCGGCCAGGCCCTGCGGGTCGATATAGAGATTCACCTCCGCCAGTTTCGCCAGGTAGTCGAGCACCGTGGCCAGGGGAGCATTCTGGAACTGGAGCGAGACCGGCGTCTTGAGCTTTTGCTCGATTTCCAGCTCGCGCTCGGTCCGGTTGCGGCCCCCATCCTTGGCCCAGCGTTCACGCCGGGCGGTCAGATCCTGCCACTGCTTCGCGTCGGGGAAGACCAACGGAATCGCGTCATTGAAGGGGATCGACGCCTGGTCCACATTGGCGATCGTCTCGGTGAAGCCGCGTTCCTTGGCATCGCCGACGCTGAGATTGTTCATATGCCGCCGGATCAGCTTCGCCGTGATCACCAACTGCTGGGAGAGGGGGTTTTTCGGGTCCAGTTCCGCGGCCCGCTTTGCCACCACTTCCGCTTCGGCGAAGCGTTGCTCGCGCATCAGGTCGTTGTACTCGTCGACCATGCGCGCCAGCTTTTCCTGGTTGTCCAGCGTTTGCTGCTGCTCGGTGGCGATGTCCTGGACGACCTGGCGGTTCTTTTCTTCCAGTTCGATCCGCGGGCGGTTCGCGTCGATATACTTGCGGACGTCCGTCATCGTGCGGTCCACGCGGCGGAGGAGCTGCTCCTTGGCGGCGGGCTCCAGGCCGGCGGTGTCGACCTTCTGCCGGGTTTCCTCCAAGAGGGCCAACGCCGCCTTGGGATCCTTCTCCATCAGTTTCCTCGCGTTGCCTTCACGGATGGCAACGTCGGCATTGACCTGCCGGGCGAGGATCTGCTGCTTGGCGCCGGCTTCGTCGGCGATTGACGGGCTCGGCGAGGCCGGCTGCGACATGATCTGCAGGTGGTCCTGCAACCGTTGGGCCGTGACCGGATCGAGCTCGTTGATGTAGGTCGCAGCTTGGCGGAAGTGTTGCAGCGCCGTCTGAGGATCGTGATTTCTGAGCGCCGTTTCGCCCTGCTGGAACAGGGCCATTCCCACCGACGGTTGCGGAACCGCGCCTGGCGGCATGCCCGGGACGGCCTGGACCGCCGTCGGAACTCCGCCCGCCGGGATCGGTTCCTGGCTGTTGGCCAGCGTATTGCGCGTGGCGTCGTTTCGCTGGTCATAAAGGGCGCGGGTGGCTCGCCGATCGAAGTCGGGAGATCCCGTGGCGGCCGTTACCTGCTGTCCGCCGGTCATCATGCCGGCGGGACCGCCGATCCGGACCCTTTCAATATCTTGGAGAACGAGCATCGGCCGGTCTTCGCCCATCGTGAAGGCCGAATCCGGCACTCCCACCGCCGCCGCCTGGCGTGTCAGCTCGTCGGCGCGGCGGAGATCGCCGGATCCCAGGGCAAGGCGGGCCTGGCGCAGCAGATCGGCCACCCGCTGCTTCGCTGCCATCGCCCCCGAGGCCGGTTCTGGCAGCGTCGTCGCCGAGCGGCCTTGCGACCGCGCTGCGGCAATGCGGCCCAACAGATCCTGCGGCTTCGACTCGAAGGGACTGTAGGTGACCGGCTGGCGAGCGGCCTCGGTGGCCAGACGCTCTGCTTCATCGAGCTCTCGCCACCGCAAGAGACCTTCCGCCTGTTCCATGAGGATGCGAGCGAACTGGCGGCGATAGGCTTCGGTGTTGCCCCGCTGTGGTTCCTCCGCTTTGAGATTGCGATAGGCCGTGATCTGGGCCTCGACGCGGTCGGGGGTATCGTCGGCCGGGCTGAAACGGACGTTCAGCGATCTGGCCTGCTCGACCATTCCCCCGGCGCGTCGCACGTCGCCCATCGCCAGTGCCCGGCGAGCTTCCAAGAGCAACTGCCCTGCAGTGGCCCGGTCGCCGCCCATGTCTTGGGCGGCCGGAGCGGGCTGAACCGCAAAATTGCCCTGGCTGGAAGCCGGCGGGATCTGGGTGACCTGGTCGGTCGGCGGCAAGGGAGTCACGCCCGGGACGGCCGGCTGGCCGCTCATCCGCCGGATGTCGGCGGCGAGCCGCTCCGGCGAGTCTTCGTCCGGGCCGAAGACCGCTCGTTGCTCCGCGGCCTTCCGATGCCACTGCATGGCGCCCGGGAGATTGCCCTGCACCATTTCCTTGCGGGCATTGAGGATGTACGACTTGGCAAGGGCCTTCGGATCGGCTGGGGCGGACGCACCGGGGGAGCCGGTCCGCGCGGCGAATGGATCGGCCGGCTGGGAGCCCGCGGCGGACATGCGTCCTGCCGACGGAAGCTTCCGTTCGAGGTCCTTGCGGGCCTTCTTGGGAGTATCGCCGAAGTACAGAGGGCTGTACTCGACTCCCAGCGACTCGGCTTGCGAGATCAAGGAGCCCGCGGCAGCCAGGTCGTTCTCGGCCATGGCCTGCCGGGCCCGCTGCAACAGGTCATCACACAGACGGCGCGCCTGGTCCTCACTGGCGCCGGCGGGGCGGCCTGCTCCAGTCGTGCCCTGCGAGGCAGGATAGCCGGCGGGCGCTTGGGCCCAGGCAACGGCCACCGAGAAAACCAACGCGATGGCAATCAGGCCGGTGAGTGTTCTTGCGGTCGGTTTCAACACGATTCTCCTTTCGAGACTCGCACGATTCCCTGGTGGTTTGCACAGGCGATCCCCGCCTGCGGAATTCGGGCGACCACAGGCATTTCGGACTGTGTTCCCGGAATTGGGCAGAAGAGAGCGGGATAGATACTCAGGCATGGCGAAACGGTCAAGGCCACTTCACAAGGATTTCTTGCGCGGGCACCGGCCTTTTTGCCGTCCTGCCACCATTTCGCGGCAATCTGCGACACGGCAGATTGCCCCGTTTGCCCCGCTTACGGACCGGCAGTGCGAAATCCAAGAGGGCTTCCATGCGGAGCGGGATGATGCCCAGTTCCGCCCAAAGATGCAAGAGCAGCCCGGCAGCGTGCAATCGAGAAGGCAGCGTGCCTGGAGGAGGGCCAGAGCGGAGCAGCGGAGTGAGGGGTACTGGAATACTGGGGGACTGGAATGATGGAGTCATGGACTGGCCGAAATCGGCACCCATCACTCCATCATTCCATCACCCCATCTCCCCATTACTGCTGCTGCCAGTCGTCGGTTCGGAAGGGCGAAGCCGGCAATCCGGCGGAGTTCACCAGGTTGCAGACCGGGTTCGACGCCCACGCGTAGCGAACGGCCACGGGCGATTTCACCTGGGAACTGGAAACGACCACCTTGTTGCCGTCGATCTTCGCATCGGCAAACACGAAGCTTCGGTCTTCGCCGGCAATCGCAAACCCCTTGACCGGTCCGCCGTCGCTGGTCTTCAAGCCATCGCCCGCGTGGTCGAATTCAATCGTGACCGCGCCGTCCTGCGGGCAGGCCGATTTGTGGAGCGGTCCACTGTAGACGATCGCTTTGCCGTACGTGGTTCCCAGCGCCCAGAGCGCCAAACGGCGGCCGACGTCCTGCTTGTTCTTGGGGTGGATGTCTTCGGCCTCGCCGACGTCGATCGTGATCGCCATCCCCGTGTTGGGGACTGCCAGCGTCTTCCGCATCTCTTCCTGGACCGTCACCCAGCCGCTGGGTTCCACCGGTTGTTGCTGCACGGCGCGGAAATTCGGCAACTGGACCCAGAGATACGGGAAGTCGCCCTGCTTCCAGTCGGCTCTCCAGTTCTTGATCAGGAGGGCCAACTGCAGTCCGTAGAGATCGGCCTGTGGGCCGCCGGCGTTGCTCTCGCCCTGGTACCAGATGGCGCCCTGCATCGCATACGGAGCCAAGGGGGCGATCATGCCGTCGTAGAGGCTCGCCGGGCGATGCGGGCTTTTGCGAGGATCGACGGGAGCCAGCGGCTTGCGGGGCGCCTGCGCGCCTTCGGCCTTCGCCTCCTCGACCTGTTTCTGCCAGGCGGCCAACTGCTTTTCATACCGCGCTTGCGCGGCGGCCGGATCCCAGGCGGCGATCTGCTGCTTCCAACTCTCCAGCATCGAGGCCAGTTTCGGCTCCGCTTCCTGCGCGCAGAGGCTGGTCCACGCCTGTACCGGCGTCCCGCCCCACGAGGAGTTGATCAGTCCCATCGGGACGTCGAGCTGCTGATGCAGTTCGCGTCCGAAGAAGTATGCCGTTGCCGAAAAGCCGCCTACTGTTTCAGGGCTGCAAACCTTCCAGTCTCCCTGGCAGCGGTCCTGGGGTGTCTCGGCGGTTTCGCGTGCCACGGTAAACATGCGGATCTTCGGCAAGTTTGCAGCCGCTTGCTCTTGTGGAAAATCCTTGGACGAGGATACGGTCATCGCCATATTCGACTGGCCGGAGCACAACCAGACCTCGCCGACGACCACGTCGTTGATCTCGATACGGTTTTTCCCCTGGATGACCAGTTGGAGCGGACCTCCCGCTTCGAGGGCCGCCAGGCGCACGGACCATTTCCCGTCCGCGCCCGCGGCGATCGACTTGGTCTGTCCTGGGACCGTCACCGTGACCTTTTCTTCCGGATCCGCCCAGCCCCAAACCGGCGTCTCGATTCCTCGCTGGAGGACCATATGTTCCGAAAAGAACGACGGCACCGTCACATCGGCGAACGCAGCCGATACGAGGAGCACCAAGAGCATGGCTAACGAAGACAACGCACCCACTCGCCTCATACGCATCGCAGTATCTCCTGTAAACGGTGTGGACGATCCCACGCAGGACGGCCTTCCCAGACCGTCGCTCCGGCCTTTCTACGCCGTCCGACACGGCGGCTACCCAGCCGTGCGGCCAATATACGAGGGGGGCCGCCACGGTGCAACTCCCCGGGAGATGCTGAAGAAGATGTCGACAAAGGGGACGAGCACCGTCCCGTCGTGTACCCGATCCGCACCGGAACCGCGCCTCCGCGATCCTTTCGCGGCGGGTGGCTTGACTCCGGCAGCGGTTTGGCTAAGTTGATGGGAATCCATGACGTTTCAGCCGATGGCCGACGTCGGCAAAGGATGATGGGTTTCGGGATGGATTTCCATGATTTCCATTGATGACGAGTTCATCCTGGCGGCTGCGCCGAATGCGGAGGCGGCCAAGAATGGGCGCGGGCTTGTGCTGAAGAACAAGTTCGTGGCCTTGCACCATTCCGAGGACGAGACGCTTCTGTTCGGGCGCTGCCAGGGAAGCGGCCGGACCCCGTACTTGTGTTCGGCGGACTTCGCCGTGCCCGATAAGCCCGTCTACCGCTGCACGTGCCCCAGCCGGCAGTTTCCCTGCAAGCACTCTCTGGGACTGATGTATGCCTTCGCGCTGGGAAATCCCTTCACTGCGGCCGAGGTGCCGGAGGAACTGGCATCCAAACGCGAGAAGGCGGCCGCCCGCGTCGAGAAGAAGAAAGCGGAGGCCGCTCAGCCGCGAAAGGTCGACAAATCGGCGCTGGCCAAGAAAATCAAGGCGCAACTGGACGGGATCGACCTCTTGGAACGACTCACGCAAGACCTCGTCCGCTTGGGCATCGGCAATATAAATGCCAAGACGGCGAAGGAGCTGGAGGAGCATGCCAGGCAACTCGGCAACGCCTATCTGCCCGGGGCCCAGACGGCGCTGCGCAACTATACCCGGCTGTTCTATTCGGCCGACGGAGACGAACTGACAGCGGCCCGGCGCGAGGCGATCTACAGCGAAGCCCTCGATCAACTCGGCCGCCTCTATGCCTTGATCGGCAAAGGCCGCGGCTACCTGCAGCGCCGCCTGGAAGACCCGGAACTCGCGCCGGAGACCGACACCAGCATCGCGGCCTGGCTGGGCCACGCCTGGCAGCTCCGCGAACTGAAGGAAGCCGGCCTGGTCGAAGAAAACGTCGAACTCGTGCAACTTGCCTTCAACTCCTGCGACGATCGGGCCCGCCGGGAGTTCGTCGACACGGGCGTCTGGATGCATCTGGGCAACGGTCGCATTCACATCACGCAGAACTACCGGCCCTATCACGCGGTCAAGTACATCAAGAGCGACGACAGCTTCTTTCAGGTCGCGCAGATCCGGGAGCTGTGTGTTTACCCCGGTGAGCTGAACTGCCGCGTCCGCTGGGAAGGCATGCTGGCCCGGCCCATCGAGCCGAAGGACCTGGAAAGGATTCGCGGCCACGGCCGCAACGAATTCGCGTCCGTCGTCAAGGAGGTCAAGTCGCACCTGAAGGGGCCGTTGGCCGACAAGTATCCGATCTTCGCCATGAACTATCGGCGAATCGGAACCGTCGGGAGCCGGCTGGTGCTCGAAGACTCAAAGGGCGAGCGCCTGGTAATGACCGACGCGGGGATGAACGAAGAGCCGCGCAGCATTCATCTCTTGTCGCTGCTGCCGAAGGAGTATCTCGAGCGACAGACGTTGATCGCGCGGTTCCGGCACGACCTTGATACCCGAAAGCTCGAGGTCAAGCCCCTGAGCATCGTGACCGGCAGCGACGTGGTGCGGTTGACGTTGTGAAAGGTCTCCCTCGGAGCGAGAGGCATGAGTATCCCCGTCCTGACGCTGGTTTACGACGAGTTGCGGCGGTTGGCGATTGCGGGGAGCGTCGTGGCGCCCGGCGATTTTCGACTCAAGAAGCTGCTGCCGCAGCTCGAACAAGCTGGCGCGAAGGCCCCGGTGTTCGCGAAAGTGGCCGAGGCGGCCGGCCGCCTGGTCGAGAGCGACGAGAAGACTTCCGCGGCAGCGCTTCTCGAATTAACCACGCTGGTGGGTGCCATCCTTTACACGCAGGGCGAGACCGGGATCGAGGGCGAGTTGGAGCCGGTCCAGAGCACCGACCTGGGGCTGGCAAAGACTCAAGCGTCGGCCCGCGTGCTCAAGCCGCTGCTCGAAGCCCTCACGACAACCGGTTCGGGCCGGCTCGAAATCATCCGCGACGCGCACCAGCGCGGAGCTTTTCGCGACCTGCGCTTGATCGGACCGGCGCTGGCGGCGCTGGACGACACGTACGCGGAGATCGGCGACTTCGTCGCCAAAAAAATCCTGCCGCTCTACGGCCAGGCGATTCTGCCCGAGCTCAAGGCAAAGTTCGATCCGAAGGGGCGTTCGGGCGACGTGCGGCGGCTCGTCTTGATGCACCGGCTCGATCCGGCCGGCACGCGCGAGATCGTCCAACGGGCCCTCGACGATGGGTCGAAGGAAGTGCGGATCGCCGCGATCGAGTGCCTCGGCAATTCGCCCGAAGACCTTCCTTTTCTGCTGGAACAAGTGAAAGCGAAGGCGAAGGAGGTGCGGTCGGCGGCCTTCAGGGCGCTGGGGAGCAGCAACGCCGACGGCGCCGTCCAGGTCCTCTGCAATGCCCTCGGAAGCGCCGACTTCGCATTCGCGATCGATCCGATCCGAGCCAGCCGTAATCCTGCGCTCACCGGCTTTCTGCTCGAAGCGGCCGACAAGCAGTTTCAGACGCTGATGGCGAGCAAGGAGAAGGATGCAAAGAAGCTCGGCAAACTGAACGAGCGGATGGTCATGATCCTCGAATGCCTCCGCGGCCGCGACGACAAGAAGACCGAGAAGCTCCTCTTGGACCTGTTCGGCCAGTCCGAGCGGCTTGCCGCGGTCAAAGGCGAGCCGAGCGGCAAGGACGCGGTCGAACGGCTCGTGTCGGTCATGGCGGCCGGTTCTCCCAAGGCCCAATCGGCCCTGGTCGACGCGCACGCGGCGCTGCCGGTGGAAAGCCTCGGCGAAGCCTTTGTCGCCGCTTGCCGCTGCCGCAAGCCCGCGCAGGTTTTCGATCAGTTCAGTCCTTATCTGACGGCCAAGGTCAACGAGAAGAAGAAACATCGCGACGCGAACTACGCGAAGCGGGAAGCGATTGTAAGCCTTATCGTGATGGGGAGAAGCCGGCGGTATTACGATTCCGACGAGAGCGATTCCAACCAGTCCGATCTCGCGGCGAAGCTTGATCCCCGGTGGCTCGACCTTGGGGTGAGGCTCGAGCGGTTCGATCTCGTCCAGGCGCTCGCCGTGCCGGGGCACGCGAAGGCGAACGACCTGCTCCTGAAATTCTTCAAACAGCGGCTTGCCAAATCAGTGGAAGATTACGAGCTTCTCGGCGTGCTCGAAACGATGATTCGGGTGCGCCATCCAGACGCAACCGACGCGGTCGTCGAGCTCATCAAGAAGCGAGCCAAAGCGAAGCGGGCCTACGCTTCCTATTGGCTCGGCCACTTGATCCCCAGGTTGCCCAAAGACGAAGCGTTGCCGAAGCTGGAAGCGCTGTTGCCCACGCTGCCGGAGAAGATGATCGACGAGTTGCTCGATTACGTGACGGAGTTGAAGAATTCACCGTAGGGCATGCCGCCGGCGTGTCCTCGTCCCATGGAAGCAGATAGCACGAGGTCTGCCCCCCCGGCCGCGTGCCGTTTCAAGGAAACCGACATGGCCAAGAGCAAGGTTGCGGCAGGCAACGGGAAAACGCAGAGCGATATCCTCCGTGCGCCTGCGGAGGAACTCTATGCCGAGGAGATCGACGCGCTCGTCCTGGAAGACAAGCACGAGAAGCCGCCGGGATGGAGGATGTCCGCGCGGGCCGTCCACACGTACATTTGCGGCGGCAAGGCCGGAAAACGCGAAATCACGCCCAAGTACATCGGCCACGAGCGGCTGGTGGAAATCGCCATCGCCACGCTCGTGACCGACCGGGCGCTCTTGCTGATCGGCGAACCGGGCACGGCGAAGAGCTGGCTCTCGGAGCACCTGGCCGCGGCCATCAACCGCGACTCGACCAAGGTCGTGCAGGGAACGGCCGGCACCACGGAAGAGCATATCCGCTACACGTGGAACTACGCCATGCTGATCGCCCAGGGGCCAAGCCAGGAGGCCCTCATCAAAAGCCCAATCTTCCGGGCGATGGAGTCGGGCACGCTGGCCCGATTCGAGGAGATCACCCGCTGCGCCTCGGAGGTGCAAGACGCCATGATCTCCTTGCTGTCGGAGAAGCGGATCTCCGTGCCGGAGTTGGAAACGGAAGTTGCCGCCCGGCGCGGTTTTTCGGTGATTGCCACGGCCAACACCCGCGACCGCGGCGTCAACGACATGTCCGCGGCACTCAAGCGGCGATTCAATATCGTCGTCCTGCCCACGCCGCAAACCCTGGAGACCGAAATCGAGATCGTGCGCAAGCGGGTCGCGGAACTGGCCACCAGCCTGGCCCTGCGGGCGGAAGTGCCGGCCGACGAAGCCATCGAGAAGGTGGTCACGATCTTCCGCGAACTTCGCCTGGGGCAAACGCTCGACGGAAAGAACAAGCTCAAGACCCCCTCCGGAGTCCTCTCCACGGCAGAAGCGATTTCGGTCCTGGCCAACAGCATGGCGCTGGCCGGCAATTTCGGCTCCGGCAAGGTGACGGCCGACGACCTGGCCGCGGGCTTGCAGGGCTCGATCGTCAGGGATGAAGAGAAGGACCGCACGACCTGGAAAGAGTATCTGACCAACGTGCTGAAGAAGCGAGGGGCCGATTGGCGCCCGCTATTCAACGCTTGCTCGGAGCACAACGGGTGACCTGGCAGATTCACGTCTTCGGTGTCCGCCACTTGTCGCCGATGGGAGCGTGGCACCTGCGATCGTTTCTCGATCGCACCCGGCCCGACTTGGTGCTGATCGAAGGACTCGACGACGCCACCGATCTCTTGCCCGACGTCACGCGCGCGCAGACCCGGCCTCCGATCGCCATCCTGGCTTATACCGACACTCTCCCCGTCCGCACGCTGGTCTACCCGTTCGCCAGCTACAGCCCGGAGTACCAGGCAATCCGCTGGGCCCACGAGAACAAGGCCCAGGCGGAGTTCTTCGATCTGCCCTCCGACGTGTTTCTCGGCTTGCAGGACGCCGAGATCGAATGGCTCCAGCGCCGCCGCCGCGACGAGGGCGAGTCGCCGGATACAAGCGACGAGCCGCGCTCGCCGGTGAGCGTGCCCGAACCGCCGCGATCGCTCTATCAACGGATTGCCGACCTGGCGGGCGAACGCGACTACGATACCTACTGGGAACGCCACTTCGAGCACAACGCGGCGCCTGGCAGCTATCGGCGGGCGGCCATCGAGTTGGGAGGGGCAATCCGCAAACTCGAGGACGACGCGCCGCGGTGGACGGCGGAGAACCTGGTCCGGGAGGCGTACATGCGCCGCCGCGTCGAAGAGGCGATCGCGTCGGGATTCAAGCCGGAGAAAATCGTCGCCGTCGTCGGCGCGTTTCACGCGCCGGTGCTTGGGGGCAAGCTTCCGGCCATGACGGACGAAGAGCTCGCCTCGCTGCGGCGGCGCGCGAGCAAGCTGACGCTGATGCCGTATTCCTACTTCAAACTCTCCTCGCAATCCGGCTACGGAGCCGGCAATTCGGCCCCCGCCTACTTCGAACTACTTTGGCAGTCGCTCCACGAGAACGGCGTGGGCGATCTGTCGCGGCGGTACTTGTCGCTGGTCGCGAGGTGCCTCCGTGACTCGGGAACCCATCGCTCGACGGCGGAAGTGATCGACGGCGTGCGACTGGCGGAGACCCTTTCGGCGCTCAAGAACGGCCTCGCCCCGACGCTCGCCGATCTGCGGGATGCGGCGATCACGCTGCTCGGCCAGGGCGAGCTGTCCACCGTCAAGGAAGCGCTCGCGCGAGTCGACGTGGGAACAGCAATCGGGGAACTGCCCAAGGGGGTCAGCCAGACGTCGATCCAGTCGGATTTCGATCGCGAGTTGCGCCGCCTCAAGCTGGAGAAATACCGGACCACGGTCCGGCAGGAGCTGGAGCTCGACCTGCGCGAGAATCGGCGGGTGAAGAACGAGGAGGCGGCGTTTCTTGACTTGAACCGCTCCTCCTTCTTCCACCGGTTGCGGGTGCTGGGCATCTCGTTTGCCAGGCCGGGCGCCTCCCGCCAGCAGTCGGCGACCTGGGCGGAAAAGTGGTTCCTCCAGTGGACGCCGGAGAGCGAGATCGAACTGGTCGAAGCGGTGCTCCTGGGGGAAACCATCGAGCTGGCAACCGCCTACAAGTTCAAGTCGCAGCTCGAAACCTGTTCGTCGATCGCCGAGGCGGCCGGACTGGTCCACGACGCGTGCCAGTGCGGTCTGATGGCTTCGATGGAACTGGCGCGGCGCCGCCTGCAGGAACTGGCTGCCACCAGCCGCGAGTTCCCCACGCTGGCCTCCGCGGCATGGCGGCTGGGCCTCGTGGTCCGCTATGGCGACGTCCGCCGGTTCGACGCCGAACCCCTGATGCCGCTGGTCGAAGAGCTGTTCGTCGAGGCCGCTCTGGCGCTGTTCACGGCGGCCAATTGCGACGACCGGGCGGTCAAAGACCTCATCGAGGCGATCGACGAAGTGAACAAGGTCGGCCTGGAGTTCCACGACCGCGTCGAAGAGCCGCTCTGGATCGGTCAGTTGCAGCGATTGTCGGACGCCGACGACCGCAATCCGTCACTGTCGGGATACGCCTGCGCGATCCTGCTGGAACGGGGGCTGATCGAAAATGACGCCCTGGCGAGGGAAGTCTCGCGGCGGATCTCGCCGGGCGTGCCGGCCGATCTGGGCGCCGGCTGGTTCGAGGGCCTGGCGCAGCGCAACCGCTACGCCCTGCTGGCGCGGCAGACCCTCTGGGAGCAACTGGCCCAGTACATCCAGTCGCTCGACGAGGAGCAGTTCCGGCGGGCCCTCGTGTTTCTCCGGCGGGCGTTCGGACCGTTCAGTGCCCGTGAAAAACGGCACATCGCCGAGAACCTCGGCGAGTACTGGGGACTGAACGCGGATGCCGCGAGCGACATGATCGAACAACCGCTGACGGAAAAGGAAGAAAAGTCGTTGGAGGGCTTGAACGCGTTCGATTTCGACGACCTGTAGCCGTCGAGAGACATCTGCTGCAATCCATTGAACCATGACCGAATTCAGCCAAGAACAGCTTACCCGCTGGCGATTGATTCTCGGCAAGGACTCTCAGGAGGCGATGGCCGGGATGTCGTCGGCCGGCTGCCCGCTTTCCGCCGAGCAGAGGGAGATGGACGAAGCGCTCGAAGCGATCTACGGGAGCGACTCCGAGCAGGAAATCAGCCGCAGCGAGTGGGAGTCGCCCACGGAAGGGCGGCCGCACGGCGCGGCAAAAGGCCGCTCGATGCCGCGGGTGGCTCGCTGGTTGGATCAAATCCGCAATTTCTTCCCCAAAGACGTGGTGGTGCTGCTGCAGCAGGACGCGATCGAACGGCGGGGAATGAAGGAGCTGTTGTTCGAGCCGGAGATCATGGCCAAGGTCGAGCCCTCGGTCGACCTGGCCAGCGCGGTGCTGGAACTGAAGAACCTCGTCCCGGAGAAGGCGAAGGACGCCGCCCGCGACCTGGTCCGGCGCGTCGTCGAAGAGCTGCGCAAGCGGCTGGAGTCGCGGTTCGCCCAGGCGATCCGCGGCTCGCTCGACCGCAGCCAGCATTCGCCGTTCCGGATTCTACCGAATCTGGACTGGCCGCGGACCATCCGACGCAACCTCAAGAACTACAGCCCGACGGTCAAGACCATCATTCCGGAAGAGATCTCGTTCTTTCGCCGGCAGCAGCGGCAGAACGAGTGGAACGTGATCATCGCCATGGACCAATCCGGTTCCATGTCGACGTCCTTGATTTACGGCGGCATCATGGGCGCAATCCTGGCCAGCATGCCGGCCGTGGAGACCCACGTGGTCGCTTTCAACCACGAAGAAGTGGTCGACCTGACCGAGCACTGTTCCGATCCCGTGGACCTCCTGTTCGGCGTGCAGCTTGGCGGCGCGGAGGACTACTGGAAGGCAACCAGCTATTGCGAGCGTTTCATGCACACCCCGGCCAAGACGCTCTATATCCTGATCGCAGATCTCTACGACACGAGCCCCAACGAGGGCCGGTTCGTCAAGAAGATGGAGTTCCTGCTGGAAAGCGGCGTTCGCGCCGTCACGCTCTTGGCCATTTCCGACCAGGGGCAGCCTTCCTACAACGCCAACCTGGCCGAAAAGCTGTCGAAATTGGGCATGCCCTGTTTCGGCTGCACTCCGGACCGGCTCCCCGACCTCTTGGCCGCCGTCCTCAAGGGGAACGATCTTCATCAATTCGCCGACAAGGTCCGGTTGAGCTGAGACGCGCGAGCAAAGCAGCACGGATTTTCAGCCGCTCGCCATGCTTCACGTCCAGAACTTCCGTCGGTCCGGGACCGCCTGCCCGGCCGCTTGGATCGAATCCATCAGGGTGCGGACCAGGCCGAGGTGCTCTTTCGCTGCGTCGGTCTCCGTGGCCTGCTTGCCACCGGCCTCGATGCCTTCCAGAATCTCTCGGCCGCGCTGGAGGAGTCTTTCGGTTTCAGCGGCTGCCGCGTAGCCGGCTTGCTTCAGTGCGTTGCACAGTTCTTCCAGCAGTTCGATCAACCGCGTCCAGCCCTTGAGCTGTTTTTTCGGGCGCAATGCGAGACTCTGCTCGACCTTCTCCAGGGCGGCGCGGCTTTCCGCCACAACCTCGGCAAGGCCGCGAGGCGATGCTGGCGGTTTCGACCCGCGGCGGAGCGATGGCAACACACGCCGAGCCCTGGAGAGCGGAGCGGACTCACGTGGCTCCATGAGCATCGCGTCCAGCGTAACACTTGGCGCGGACAAGCACCTGGCCATGTGTCCGGCTCCAACAAACGGAGTGCTCGCAAGCATTTCCCATCCGGCAGGGGCTTCCACCGGCTGAAGGATCTCGTGCTGCTTGCCGCCCGGGTTGACCACTTCCGACCGGTCGACGGCCGTATAGGCCGTGAATCGCGACAGCACGTGGCTGCCAAGCGAGACCTCCACGATCCGCCGTGCCAGGGCCTGCGGGTCCTCGGCGGTCCCCGCGGCATAGCGGTCTTCCAACTCGCGGACCTGGGCTCGCCCCCAGAGGCTCGAGAGCATGTCAGCCGGCCCGCTGCGAGCCATCGCCTCTTCCCACCAGGCATTGCCCTCCGCGTCGGCGCCCGAAATCCGCAAGCGAGCCGAGGAGGCGTCGCCCGTAAATCGGCCAAAGAGCATCAGCGGCCGGTCCGGGTAAAGGTCCGGCAGTCGCGATGGGACCAGGCTGTCGGCCGCCCAGGTAAACTCCCGCCCTTCCAGCCGCAGGCCGGTCAATGCCGGCGTGCCGATCGCGCGATGGATGCCGTCCATGGCCGCTTCGAGCCGGTCTTCCGATTCGACGAGGTCGCAAGTCCCGGCCCCGAAATCGGCGAGTCTCCGGAGGAAGCCCGCGTTGACCGCCATGTCGATGCCCACTGTGTGGATCCGCGGCAGGCTTTTTCCCGCGGATCGCTGCAACTGGCGTAGAACGGCGTCTTCGCCCCCAACCTGGCCATCGGTAACCAGCACGACGATCCGCTGCCGTGGGGCGTCCGCGGCGGCAAGGTGCTTCACGGCCGCTTCCAGCGCCGGGCCCATTTCGGTTCCGCCGCGCGCGTCGATCGTGCCCAGCCACTCCAAGGCCCTCGCGCGGTTCCGGTCCGTGGCCTCGACGAGCCGGTCCCTGGCGTGCTTGGGATACTCCACCACGTTGTCGAACGCGACGACCGTGAAGCGGTCTTCTTCCAGCAGGGAATCGATGATGCGGCCCGCTGCACGCCGCGCGGCCACGATCTTCCATCCGTTCATGCTGCCCGACCGGTCGAGCACGATCACCACATCCCGCGATGCGCGCGGCGCTTGCGCGCGGACCGCCGGCGGCACCAGCATCAGCATGAACGTGCCCGGTTCCCCTTGGCGGCCCGGGCTCGCCAACAAGGTCGTCCGCACGGCAGTCCCGGCCACGGGAAATCGCAAGATGAAATCGCGGTTGAGCCGCTCGCCCGGTTGGAGCCGGATCGTCCAAGGCGGTCCCTCGTTGAGGACCACGCTGTGCAGGCTGGAGCGAATCTGTCCGGCCCAATCGCTCTCGGCAGTTTCCAGGCCCGCCGGATCCAACTCCACCTCCAAGGACAGGCAAACCGGATTGGGAAAGCCGGGCAGCAAGACCGGCGGAGTGATACGCGAGGCGTCGGGCACCGCGTCGGTGTCTTCGCCCCAACCGCGGCCCACTTGTTTGCCCTCCAACGGAATGCCCGAAATGTAGCGCGGCGCCACGACCAACGGAAACCGGAACGTCGCCTCGCCGTCGGCCACCGGAAGCGGACCGACCAGGGTGAGTTGTACGGCGATTTCCTGGCCGGCCGGGATATTGCCCACGCGGAGACTGAACACCCCGCTGCGGTCCTCCTCGGCGATCGCCGCGCGGTGCCCCGCCTCAATTGCCTTCGCATACTCCTCGCGCGCTTCGGACCGCTCCTTCAGTTCGCCCTCAATCACGCGTCCGGCAACCTCCAACCGGAAGGAGGTGACCGCGGCCCGATCGGGCAGCGGAAAGACATAGGTTGCCTCGAGCGGCTCCTGAAGCGAATTGTGGAACCGCTGGCGGACGCTCGTGTGCGCCACCAGCCCGGCGATGCTTGTGCGGACGCTGAGCGCCACCAGCGGCAGCGCCCCCCGCTGAGTCTCCAAGGCCCCGAAACCGGCGCCCGGGTCGTTTTGTGAACCGGCGGAAACTGACTCTTCCAGATGGCTCAACGTTCGTTGCACGGGACCCTCACTTTCTTCCACGAAGTGGAACGGCGACTTTCAACCTCGATTATCCTCGATCCTCAGAGCCGGCTGGAGCCGATCCGAGCCCCAAGCCACGCACCGCTTCAGCGAACTTCTCGATCATTGCGAACAGCCGGGCCCGCGTCTCGCTGTCCAGACGATCGGGACCGACGCCTTGCAAGACAACCTCCACGCCCTCGGCAACAGGAATGTGCAAAGCCCATCCAACCGGCAGCGACCTCGGAGCCCGCCGATCCAGGGTCTCCGGAACCGGCAACGCCGGCGCAGCGGCCCAAAACGGATCGCGGGAGGACCTCCTGACATTGGCCGGCTCCTTGCTCCCTGCGGCCTGCTCGGCAGGCACTTCCGCTCGCGGAGTTTTCTCACCCTCCAGGGCCGATCCAAGCTGCTCCCAGATATCCCGGGGGAGTGCCGCCAATTCCTGCAGACGCTGCTCCCTCGCCCCGACCAGACATTGCTGCACCTCGGCAAGCGAATACCCCTCTGCCTGAAGCCTCTTGATTGCCATCAACTGAAGAAGATGGCGGCGACCGTACAGTGCCTTGCGCCCCCGCATTTCGGCGGGCGGATCGATCAGGCCGAGCGTCGTGTAATAGCGAATCGTCCGCAGGTCCGGCACCTGGCGGACGCGACCCGATCTTTGGGTGGGTCGGCACCAAGCCTCCAGTATCGTCTCTACGGCACGTGCAAGTTGTTCAATGGTCCATCGCTCGCTCATGCCTGGATTATACAGTGTTATATAACAGTGTCAAGATTTGCTCCTCACTTGATTCCCAACCGCGCACACGCGCCTATAATCGACCTGGCAGCCGATGCCCCAAAGCATGACCGTGCCTGAAGAGTGGCGAAATGGCAGACCTTCACGAGGAAGACCCCGGAAAGCCGCAGATCCGACTCAGCCAAGAGGGCAAGCCAACCCCCGCAGGCCAGTTGCAGCAGCAAGTCGAGGAGTTGCCGCAAACCTACGAGGAACTCCGCGCCATCTACGACGGCATGTTCGACGGCCTGATGATTTGGGACCGCGAGACATGGAGGATCGTTCGAGGCAACCCGTCGCTTTGCGGGATGTTGGGGTATTCGAAGTCCGAACTGCTTTCCTTGCGGATCATGGATCTGCACCCCAAAGACGAGATTCCCAAGATCTTGGACATCATTCTCGCGCGGGCCGAAGGGCGGTTTCAGGGGGTCGCCAATGTCACTCTCTTGCGGAAGGATGGAAGTCTCTCCTATGTCGAGGTGGTGAGCCAGCCGATTGCCTGCGAGCGGCGCCCTTGTGTCGCCACGTTCTTCCGCGACATCAACAAGCGCAGGCGGGCCGAAACGGCGCTTCGAGAAAGCGAAACCCGGGTCCGCACGATCTGTGATTCGGCGATGGACGCCGTGGTCATGGCGGATTCCGAGGGGAAAGTCCTCTACTGGAATCCGGCCGCCGAACGAATGTTCGGCTACGCCGCCGAAGAGATGATGGGCCAGGAAGTGCACGCCCTCCTCCCCGCGGTCCGTTACCGCGAGCAGGCGCGGAGGGCGTTTTCCGAGTTTGCGGTCACCGGCAGGGCAAGGGTCGCCGAAAAGCCGCTGGAACTGACCGCTCGCCGCAAGGACGGCAGCGAGTTTCCCATCGAAATCTCCGTATCCACTTTCCTTCTGGCCGAAAAGTGGGGGGCCGCTGCCATCATTCGAGACATCACCGAACGCAAGAAGGCCCGCGACAATCTGGAACACGAACGTCTCACATTGAAACGTATGCTTCGCGCCAGCGATCATGAATTCCGTCTGGTTGCCTACGACATCCACGACGGACTCGCCCAGCAACTGGCCGGCGCGATCATGCAGTTTGAAGCCTATCGCAGCTTGCGGGAGAAGGATCCGCCGCGAGCGGATGCGCTGTTCGATGCGGGCGTCGCCATGCTCCGGCGGAGCCATGTCGAAGCACGGCGCCTGATCAGCGGCCTGAGGCCTCCGATCCTCGACGAATTCGGGGTCGTCGCCGCCATTACCCACCTCGTCAATGATCGGCAGTTCGAGAACGGACCGATCATCGAGTTCACCAAGGATGTCCGCTTCGCGAGATTGTCTCCCATCCTGGAAAACGTGATCTACCGGATTGTGGAGGAGGGGCTCGCCAACGCCGTGAAGCACAGCCGAAGCGATCGGATCCGCATCCGCTTGTTCCAGGCGGCCGACCGGGTCCACATCGAAATCCGCGACTGGGGGATCGGCTTCGATCGCCAGGAAAAAAGGGAAGATCAATACGGGTTGGACGGCATACGCGAACGAACGCGGATCCTCAACGGCCGGAGCACGATCGTGAGTGAACCGGGCGCCGGGACGACGATTTTCGTGGAGTTGCCTTTGGTGCAATCCGAAGAGGATTAGCCGGCGCCACGCGTTCGTTTCCCCGTTTCCCGCGTTCCCTTTTTCCCTCCCCACAAAAGGTCGCGGTCTTTGACTCGGTCCCGGAGCGTCCGAATGACGGGCGGCCCCGCGACTCACTCCGGCAGCGGCTTGCCCTTGGTTTCCGGGGCAAACACCAGCACGACCAGTCCCAGCAGGAAGATTGCGCACATGGAAAGCCCCGCGTAGCGCATCGGCTCCGCGTAACCCTTGGCCTCCGTGAAGACGTGGCTGGTCAGCAGCCCCAAAGCGGACGGCCCCAAGGCGGCGACGTAGCGGCCGATGTTGTAGCAGAACGACGTGCCGGTGCTCCGCAGGCGGGTCGGGAACAGTTCGGGGAAGTAAATCGCGTAGCCGCCGAAGAGCGACAACTGGCAGAACCCCATGAGCGGCACCATCCAGAGCACATCGACGGCGTCGTCCATGTAGAGGAACGCTCCCGCCGTGCTGAGCATCGCCGCGACGAAGGCCAATGCGAAGGTCAGCCGGCGGCCCAAGTGGCCGGTGACGATGCTGAACACGTAGACGCCGAAGAACGCGCCCAGGTTGAAGAGGACCGAGGTAACTGCGCCCCAGCGGCTCACCTCGCCGCCAATCGTCTTCTGGCGATCGAGGATCCGCTGCCGGTGTGCGTCGAGCGAGGCCGCCTGCCCGGACTCGCCGGCCGACTCGAGATACTCGCTCCGCCGACGGCGTTCCTCGGGGGTCTGAGCCGGGCGATTCCCCTGGGGCGCATCGAGCGACTCGAGCACCGATTCCGCCGTGACCGTCCGACCCTGGTCGAGCAATTCAATCGCCTGGGCGTAAACGACCTGCGCGTCGTTGAACGCCGCGTCGGGGCCGAGCAGGTCCTTGGAACCAATCGCCTTCTTGAGTTCGCCCAGCCACTGCGGATTGCGAAGGGCTTCGATAAGGAACTGCCGATCGAGCTCCGCTTCGCCCGTCTGGCGGGCCTTGCTTTCGGCGATGCGGCGGAACACGGTGCGGTTCAGGTCGATGCTGAAGAACCCAATGCCCCACAGGCCGATCACGCCCGCCGAGGCCAGGACCATTCCCAGGATCGCCCGATTGCGCCACAAGGGATCGCCGAACAGTTCGGCCAGGGATCCGGCCTTGTGGCTGCGGTCTTCCTTGGCATGCTGCCACCGTTCAGGTTCCTTCAGATTGCGGATTACAACCACGGCCAGCAGTGCCGGCACGATCCCCACAGCGAACATCCATCGCCATGCGCCCCCCGGCAGAACGCCCGTCGCCTCCATTTGCCCAAAGCCCATGGCGACCAGGGCGGCCGCGACGTTCCCCAGGGAGGCCATGGCCTGCAGCAATCCCAACGCGCGGGGCCGCGCCCGGTCGGGCATGACCTCGGCCACCAGGGCCACACCCACGGCAAACTGCCCTCCCACCCCCAACCCCGTCATGAAACGGTAGAACACGAAATCCCACACCGACACGGCCAGCCCGCTCAAGCCGGTGAAGACGGAATAGGAGAGAATGGTAAAGACCATCGTCCTCGCCCGGCCGATCCGGTCGCCCATGATCCCGAAGATAATCCCGCCGGTGGCCCAGCCGATCAACAGGACCGAAGTCGCATAGCCGGTGTACTCGGCCACCTGGGGGGCGTTTTCGGAAACGCGCATCAAATCGGCCACGGCCGGCTTCCGTGCCAGGGCGAACAACTGCTGGTCAAAACAGTCGAAAACCCATCCCAGTGTGCAGACGATCAAGACGAACCAGTGGTAGCGGGTCAGTTCGTGGTGCCAGCGGGTGTTCGCTTCACTCATGCCGGGTCAGCTCCTGTGAAATACGTTTCAACGGGGTATCGAACCAGTTTGTCGTTGTCGGAGCACGCGGTCAAGCCGTCGGCGTGTCGCAACGTCCATCGTCGGGCTCGGCTGTGCGGGATTCTGCTGCTTCGATCCGCAATTGCCGCGATCGCTACGGATGAAGCGGATGCAAATGCCCGGTCGATCGGGTCGCTATGGCCCCGGGACGGTCAGCGTTACGTCCAGCGCTGTCTTGGGGGCGACCAGGAAATTGGTCGCCTTGTACGACAACTCCAGCGGCTGGTCCGGAGCGTTCGTGCCGATCTTGACGACGCTCGTGGTCCTCGCGGGCAGCTTCAGCTCGACCGGCCCGGCGTTGCCGGTCCGCTCCAGCGCGATGTCTACGTCGCTCGTGTTGCCGATCTCGGCCCAAACCGCGTCTTTCGAACGCACGTGCGGCTTCGACGCTCGGATGCACCCGCCGAACAGCGGCTCCAGCCACTCCTTGCGTCCGATGATCTGGTCCTTGTACCAGACCGCAGTGCGCCCCGCGAAGAGTGCCTCCTTGAGCGCGTCGAGGGAGCGGTCCTTGGCGAAAACGAGCGTCATGGTGCGGTGTTCGCCGGCGGCGCTTTTTTCGCGGAGGTCGGGCGCGTGGATATCCGAATTGCCCATCATCGTGAGGTTCTTGTCAAGACACCACTGATGGGCGTCCGGATAATACTCGTCGCCGTTGGCGACCTCCATCCCGTGGAACCACTTGTTGTCGTAAAGCTTCGTGTGGACCTCGAGCCATTGCCCCTTCTCGGGCCCTTTCCAGCCCTGGTGGTTCCAGACGACGTAGGCCCCTTGCTCGTTCGCCCGCTTGACGGCCTCGACGAAATCCTCCGTATTGAGCGGTTCGACGTCGCTGAGAAAGATGGCGTTGAAATGGCCCGGCGGAGTATCGCGCGTGATTTCGGCCCCTCGGGCCAGGAGCAGATTCTTCTCCCGCGCCTCGCCGATGGTCAGATCGTAGGGACGGTTGTGTTGGACCGGGATATCGTCTTTCTTCGGTGTGTACTCGATGTGGTCGGTGACGGAAATCGCATCGAGTCCCTGGCGCCAGGCCTCCTCCGCCCGGACCGGCGGCCAGACCGAGCCGTCGGAGAAGACCGTGTGCATGTGCAGATCGCAGGCCAGTGTCTGATAGCCCGGCAGATCGGGAAACTGGAGTTCATGCCGCACGTCCTGCGCCGCTGCCGACGACAGCACAAACGCCAACGCAACGATCGCGAGCCGGTAGTTTCGCATTTTCATCTTGATGTCCTTGTCTCGAGGTGGAAATGGCGGGTGGGCCTCGGGCAATCGGCGGAAGCAAGAAGTTATTTCCTGCCGGTTGCCTTACCGGGCGGCGACGGATCGCCACGCCGTAATCGGCCAAACGAATCCTGCCATTCTGGACTGCACGCGCCCGGGAATCAACGTCCAGGCCGCCGGAATCGAGCACTCAGAGCCGCTCAACGAATCGGGGCCCGATCCGCAGCCGGCCTCAAGACGTACGTGTTGAAAGACGCACCCGCGCCCGTCAATCGCTCTGCCTCGGGAAATCGCTCCCGAAGAATGGGCGGGGCGCGGTCGTTCCACAGAACGACTGCCAGGAGCGGACATGCCGCGCCGAGTTGGTCCGCCTGCCGCAGTCCGTTCTCTCCGCAGAAAACCCGCGCCATGCGGCCGTCCTTTTTCCAGAACGGCGGCGAGCCGTCGGCGGGAACGCCTGCCTGGCGAAATCCCGCGCGGACCAAGGCGAACTCGGTCAATTGCAGAGCTTCTCTTGGCTCCTCGATCCAGACGCCGATCGTACCCGCCGGCGAATCGCGGAGGTAACCACGGATTGCCTCGACAGCCGCCGCCGATTCCCATTTGTAGTAACGCCACGTCCCGTTGGAGAACAGGATACCCGAGGAGAGCCGCAGTGCATCATGGGTCGAGACGGTCGCTCCCGCTCCCAAGACAAGGGTGACCTTTTCCACGCCGGCTCGACCGACCGGGACCGAGGCCAGCCGCAAGAGCGTGGGATGCGGGCCCGGATGAAAGCCCTGCGCGTAATCGACCTGAAATCCCAGGGGATACTGCAGGGCGAACAGGACTGCCGCGGAGGCGGCCAGGATCCGCCGGCGCGTCCCGCCGGATTCCTGCCAAGCGGCCACGCCCTGCGCCGCCAGAAGGCCGACCAATGGAACCACGTAGAGCAGGTACTTGGGCGTCGTCAGGCTCGACCGCAGCACGAGCACCAACGGCGCCGCACCCAAGACCACCACGGCGGCCTCGCGCCACTGCCGATTGGCCACGATCCGCCACGAGCCGAGTCCGGCCAGCAAGAGAACCACCATCGAGAAGAACGCCAGAAAGCTCTTGAGCACCAGGTTCCAACTTCCGGCCGCGTCGTGGTGCCGAACGTAGGAGCCCCTGACGGCCGAAATCTCCACGCCGCTGGCGAACATCGCCGTCAGCAGGGTGACCGCGGCCACGGCTGCCGCGAGGGCTGCCGGCCTCGCCACACGCCCGGAACCGGTTGGCCCCAGGACGAGCGGGACCGCCGGCGCTACGACCACCGCGTCCAGTCGCATCCAGCACGCCAGGCCGAAAACCAGCCCGCCCAGAACGAGTTTTCGCCGGTCCCGCGCCCCGCCCAGGAGGTTGAAGGCGAGGACCACGAGCGCTGCGGCCAGGATCGTCGAGTTGGGATAGTACGCCGAAGTCCACGTCTCTTGAAAGAGCATCACCACCAGGCCGCACATCGCGAAAGGCAGGTCCGCACGTTTGCTGATCCATCGGGCGGAAAGCAGGATCAATGCCGCCGCCGCCGCCGCCGAGAGAAGTGAGAATGCGACCAACGCATCGGCGTGGAGCACGCGGGCCAGCAGCATGAGCAAAACGTATGTGCCCGGCTGCATCTCGTAGCGATAGGCATCCTTGAGTGCCGCCGCTCCCTGCTCCGCCCACTGATCGGCAACCAGCGCAATGGCGGCGCCGTCGCCCTCAACCACCGCGACGGGCCAGGCGCCTGCCGCGGACCACAGCAGCCAGGCCGCAAGCAGAACACGGATCCCGGTGGTTCGCAAGGTTTCGCTCCCGCGGGTCTGCGATCCCGTCCGGAGAAAGGGTGGATGAACCTGTCCAGTGCGGTCAGTCGGTCAATATCCGTTGCAGATCGTCCGGGCGGGCGGCCGAAGGGATCGCCTCGAGGATTGCTTCGAGTTTCTTTTGGTCCTGAATGTTCCGGACTTCTGGCAAAAGCTGCGGTCCTTCCTCACCGAACTTCATTTGCAGAGCTATCTCGATTCCCTTCATCAGTCCTTGGCTCAGTCCTTGGCTTAAACCCTGACTCAGGCCCTGACTCAGCCCCTCGGCCAGCCCTTGTTCCCGACCGATCCGTTCCGGCGTGGTCATAAATGGCATTTGCTTCTCCTCCTCATCACCTCTTTATTATACCTGTCGAAGAGCCGGTAGTTATAGACGTAGATGTCCAACGCTTCCTTCCACGGACTGTCATAGTCGGTCACCCGTCTCCTCCTCGCGTTCAACCGCTCTATTCCAGAAATCTACGAAGCCTTTCCACGGTAGCCGGCAGGTCCAGTTCCGACTTGCCGAAGCCGGGTTCGGCGCCCTCGGCGATCGCCGCCTGCTGGTAGTCGGGGTAGTTGCTCACCAACATGATCGCGGTGCACGATAATTCCGGGTCGGACTTGATCCGGCGGATCAGCTCGACGCCCCCGCCCTGGTCTCCGCGGATGGTGCGGTTGACGAGCACGAGGTCGAAACGCTCGTTGCGAAGCTTGAGTAACGCGTCGGCCGAGGTGGAAGCCCGCACGATCTCGGCGTCGAAATGATCGCGGACCATGCGGCGGATCTCGGAATCGTCAAACGAACAGTTGCCGACGGAGAGGAGTTTCTTGGGCATGGTTCAGATTCATCATGGCGATGCCAGCACGCACGATGAAATTCTACCCGATCCATGCCAGACGCCAACCCCTGAGCAACGGGGAACGCGCAATCGAACTTGGCGCGAGGGGTGACGGGGTAATGAAGCATTGGAAGAGCCACCCCGCCACCGCATCACTCCCATACTCCATTACCCCATCACTCCACCCCCCTCGCTCCGCTCTTCTCGCCGCCCCGATCCGGCGGCAGCGGCGGAATCCAGGTGCTTCGCATCCGCCGCACCAGCGCATGCCACTTCTCTTTCTGCTCCGGCCCCAAGACCGCGGCGATCCGCTCCTCCAACAGGTCGATCTCGGCTTCGACCCGCGGCTGCACCTCGCGGCGAATCTCCTGCAGGGCCAGTTGTCGTTCCCGCACGGTCGCCTCGACCTGCTCGGCCTGCGATTCGCTCAGGTCGAGGGACCGCTTGAGCTTCGCAGTGATCTCCTCCGGGGCCGCGTCGGGATTCCGGATCGCACGGATCAGCCGGTCGCGGACGACGACCAGCGTTGCCCCGGCGCCCACGACAAACCCCGACGCGAAAACCACGATCGCCAGCAGCAGGGTGAGCCAGCGGCGCCGCTTGGGCGCAACGGGCATTTCGGGAAGGGGAGCATCCATCGTATTCGGGCCGTTCTCGATCATTGGATTACCACCGTCAGTGGATCAAACAGGCCGGCCAGCGGATCGACCAGCGGCGACCAAGACTGCACCGCAACCACCAGCACCACG
>JABWBD010000465.1 GCA_013360685.1 Pirellulales bacterium | reverse complement strand
CAGCCGGCTTCTTTGCGGACGATCCGGGTGTCGGACGGGGCGAGGTGCCAGTGCGGCGCAGGGATGACGCTCGGCCTGGGAGTCGCAAGAGGTCCGACCGGGCCGTCGGGCGCATCGTCCCAAGCGTGGGAGTGGATGCGGTCGAGGATCTGTTCGGCGACGGCGACGGCCCTGCGGCCCTGTTCGCCGGTGACGCGTGGTGATCGGCCGGTCCGGACGCTTTCGATGAAGTCGCTCGCCTCCAGGGCCAGGGCATCGACCGGCGGCGACTCGATGACCTGCCGGGGCAAGTGTTCCTCAAGCAGGTGCTGCCGGTAGTGGTCCACCTCTTGCGGTGAGAGCGAATCGACGTCGAACTGCCTTCGCAGCAGGGTCTCGCTGGGCACGACGAGCGTGGTCTTGCGGTTTGCGAAATCGAGACTCGCGTAGGATTTCGGCGACCAGACCTGCATCTGTCGCGAGGCATCGTGGCTCACGCGCGACGCGCTGAAGGTGGCGACGCAGCCGCACTCGAATTCCAGCCGCGCGTGCGCCACGTCCTCATGGCCGCCCAAGACGGAAAGCCCGAGGGCCTGCACGCGCTCGACGTCGCTATGGACCATCGAGAGGACGAGATCCAGGTCGTGGATCATCAGGTCGAGCACCACGCCGATATCGGTAGAACGGAATGTGTAACCGCTGGCGCGGACCGCCTCGATATACTTGGGCGAGTCGATGTGCGGCAGGGCGGCGGACAGCGCGGGATTGAAACGTTCCACGTGGCCCACCTGGAGGATCGCCCTCTGCGCCCTCGCGGCTTTGACCAGGTCGTCCGCTTCGGCGAGCGTCGCTGCCAGGGGCTTTTCCATCAGGACGTGGACGCCACGTGCCAGAAACTCCATGCCGATCTGGTGGTGGAGCAGCGTCGGTGCGGCAACAACGACCGCATCGACCGCGCCGAGCAGCGATCGGTAATCGGCCACGGCCTGCGTCCGGCATTCGGCCGCGACGCGGTTGCGTTGGGCGGCCACGGGATCGACCACCGCGACCAGATCCACCTGGTCCATGGCGGCCAATTTCTGGGCATGGAAGCCGCCCAGGCGGCCTGCGCCGATGACAGCCGTTCGCACCTTGCTCACGCGGCCCTCCTTGCTTCGCGCCCACGTCCGTGGCGGCCTTCCTGCTGCCCTTCGATGAAACTCAGCAGGTGGTTCACCTCCGGCACGCATTTGCCGTTGGCCCGCAAGATCTCGCGGGCGTGGTCCAGGCCGACCTTGGCCCGATACAAGAGGCGGTGGGCTTCCGCCAGACAGTTGATCACCTCGGCGGTGAAGTTGTTCCGCTTCAGCGCGACGACGTTGACGCATCGCGGCCTGGCGGGGTAGCCTTCCACGAGCATGAAGGGGGGCACGTCGTGGCGGACGCACGACAGCCCGGCCACGAAACTGAAACCGCCGATCGTCGAGTAGTGGTGCACGGCCACTCCGCCGGAGAGCGAGGCGTGGTCGTGGATGTGGACGTGGCCGCCGAGGAGCGTGGCGTTGGCGATGATGATGTGGCTGCCCAGGCGGCAGTCGTGCGCGACGTGGCAGCCAGCCATGAAGAAGTTGTGGTCGCCCACCGAGGTGATGCCGTCTTCCTTTTCGCTGGCGCGGTTGATCGTCACTCCCTCGCGGATCAGGTTGTGGCTGCCGACGATCACTTTGGTGTCGGTTCCACGGTAGCTGATATCCTGGGGCTCGCCGCCGATGACCACGCCGGGATAGATGTGGTTGTATTCGCCGATGGTGGTGTGGCCCATCAGGGTAACGCCGTTCTCGAGCCGCGTGCCGCGGCCGATACGGACGTGGGGGCCGACGACACAGAACGGCCCGATTTCAACCTCGTCGTCGATTTCGGCACGAGGATCGATGGAAACTTGATCGGCGATGTAGGTGGCCATCTTGGCGACTCCTGAAACTCCGGCGTCGTTCAAGACAGGGGACAGGCGCCGCATCTACACGCCTTTTTGCGGCTGCCTGCCGATGCCTGGCACGGAGCCAGTCCCCTTTCTTGAACCACGCCAAACCTCCGACGATCTCAGCGCCCGCGGGCGGACCGGCCGGGCGCTGGAATATTCGTCAACGAAACCTGTACTCGTGGATTCACGCGCATCGTTTCCGGCACTGGGCGAACTCGGCCTGGTGAACCAGCGCGCGGACCAGTTCGGAATTCAAGCGGTGCCCGCTGCGCGAGGCCCGGAATCGGCCGATCAGGTCGCAGCCGGCCAGCGCCAAGTCTCCGACCATGTCGAGCACCTTGTGCCGGACGCATTCGCTGGCAAAACGCAGTTCATTTTCGATCGGGCCGTCTTCGCCGAAGACGAGGAGATCCCGGTAGGTTGCCCTCCAACCGATCCCCCGCGACCTGGCCTCGTCGGCCTCCGACTTGAAGAGAAACGTGCGGCACGGCGCCAACTCGTGGCGGAAGGACTCGGGCGTGACCGCCAACTCGAATACCTGCCGTCCGATCGCGTTGTCCAAGCCGTAATCGAGGTGATAGCGGAAGACAGAGCGTTCGCCGGCGGGCGGATATGCCTCGATCCAGCTCTCGCCATCAACAATGCGGACCGGGGTGCAGACGACCGATTGCAGGCGAAACGCATCCTGCGCGACGATCCCCACGGTGTCAAAAGCGTCGACGAACGGCAGGGCCGAACCGTCGCAGCCGGGCATTTCCGGCGCGTCGGCCCAGACCTCGCAATTGTCGACGCGAAGCCCGGCCAGCGCCGCCATAATGTGTTCGATCATCTCGACACGAGCGTCACCCCGGCGGAGCGTGGTCCGCCGAGGTGATTCCACTCGATATTCGATCCGGGCGGGAATCCTCGGCTGTCCCGGCAAATCTCCGCGGACAAAAACAATGCCGGCGCCGATCCGGGCGGGCCGGAACTCCACGCGGACGTCCCGCCCGCTCCAATATCCGAACCCGTCGACGGCGACGGGTCCGGCAAGCGTATTCTGGTTTCGTGCGGTAAACATCAACGGTTGCAGGTCATCCATGACAAGAAAAACAGACGCTTCGGGCGCCGGGGGGGCATCCATGCCGGCGGCGCCCGGGACGGACTGCCGCACTACCGCTGGTAAGGAACGCCCTGCCGCGGCACCGCCGCGCTGGGGTTCGTCGGGTTCAGCGAGCGGCCTTCGAGCCGCTGCAGAATCGTGGCGGTGATATCCAGGCCCGGGGCCGACCAGACGACTTGCTTGTTGATGTCGCGGAGTACTTCGTCGGGTTTGCCAGGGTCGCCCTGCTCGCCACTGAAGCGGAGGACAACGGCGATGCCGTTCTGCTGGGCGAAGTAGGCGACTTCCTGCTCGATTTCCTGGTAGATCATGTGGTAGACGTTCGATTCCCGCTGCAGGAATTCTTTGCGCTGCAAGGCTACCTGGACGCTCAGGTTGGACTGGCGCTGGGCGACCTGCTCCTCAAGCTGCTTGTACTCGGGCGATCCGGCCCGGAATTCCTTGAGTCGCTCGGACAGGGCCCGGATCGTGTCGCGTTCCTGCTTCATCTGTTCTTCGGCTCGTTTCACGTCCGCTTCCATGTCCTTCATCATGGACTTGAAACGGGTGTGGGCCTTGAAAATGGCGCTCACGTCGAGCAGGGCAATGCCGTTTCCGGCCGGCCGAGGCTGGGCCGCCGCCATGGGGGCCATGGTGCGGTTCTGGCCGTAGGCCGCAGGAACGGCGAGGGTACTGACCACAAGACCTGCGGCGATGGCCACAGCAAAACGGGACTTCGTCACTTTCAGCGCTCCTTGCTAAAGCCGGTCTTCCTTGACCTGATGAGCCGCTCTCCTGAGGGTGCCTCGCCGACGAGAAGGATCGGCAGAACAGAATGGCTCACTCACGAGGCGGTATTCTGCCCACAAAGGCAAAATCGGTAAAGACCAGATATTCGATCGGCGGGCCGGGTCCACAACTTGATAGATTGCGGGGGTTCCGGGGAGTTTTCCGGTTGGCACGAGTTTCGCACTCTCGCACTGCAGCAGGGCCGGTGAACCGTAAGGTGAGCGGTGGGGATGGATTTACGGGTGACGGGAGAACTCCCTTTGACACGCACTGGGCCGGCGGCTATCCTCCCGTGCCTTCGTGCGGGGGATATCGCACGATCGGGTCTGGCGCGGACATGGATGTCCGGCCGAGAACTGGCATGGAGGGTGTGCATTGGACGCGGAACGCAGCGTGCTGGTGATCGATCGCTCGGAAGACACCAGGGAGGTGCTCAAAACGGCACTGGAGAGGAGCGGATTGCGGGTGTATGCCGCCAGCCGAGGCAGACGCGGGGCCGAGATGGCACATACCCACCACCCCGACCTGATTGTCTTGGATTTGGAGGTTGACGATTCCCCTCCCGAAGTTCTCGAAGCATTGGCGGATCAGGCGACGCAGGGGGAAACCGCGTTGGTCATGATCGGGTCCCTCGGCTGTCGCACTCCCTTCCTCCCACCGGGGGAATTTGTGTCCAAGCCCTATCACTACGGTCCTCTGATCCGTAGAATCGAAGAACTGCTCAGCGCGACCGGGCAGGCGGTTTCCCGCGGCACCCAAGGGCGCCGGTGAAGGTACTCGGCGACGCAGGAAAGGCTTTGAGGACGTTGCGACGGCCCGGAAAAGCCGTCCAGCGGCCGGGAAATCGTTTCCAGAGGAGGATGTGTCGGTCCGGGAGTCCGCGCGGTGTCTTCCCTATTCGTAATCCGCGGCAACGATCAAGGCTCTCGCTTTGAACTGGACGGTTCGTCGCTTGGTGTGGGCCGTGATGCGTCGAACTCGATCCAGATCCACGATACGGAAGTCTCGAGGCAACATGCCGAGCTCCGCCGATCCGAGGGCGGTTACGAAATTGCCGACCTGAACAGTTCCAACGGCACCTTCGTCAACGGGCGGCGGGTCCAGCAGCATCTCCTTTCCAGCGGCGACCAGGTCCAGGTGGGCCCGGCTGAGCTGGACCAGGGCCTCGGCACGCCCCTCGGGCGTGGCCCGGGCGACCCGCTCGACGAGCTGCGGGTCCACCGCCCGGGCGACCGCTTCGGGGTCGAAGACGACCTCGGCCTTGAGGTGGTAGAGGTCCGGGCCCAGCTGCCGGGTCTTCACGTCGAGGAAGGACCGGAGCAGGGCGCGGCCGCGGAGGATCGCCTTGAAGGCCTCTTCGTCGGCATCGGGGATCGCCTTCCCGAGCAGGAAGTCGCGGTTCTCGGCGATCAGGTGCCAGGCGATGACCCCCAGCAGCAGCCCGATCAGGATCGAGGCGCCGGCGTCGAAGGCCGGATTCTCGGTCTGGTGGCTGGCGACGATGCCGATGGTGGCCAGCCCGAGGCCGAAGACCGCGGCCGAATCCTCCAGCAGGATCGCGAGGGTGGCGGGGTCGGCCCGCTCCCGGAGGTAGCGGACCATCCCGAGCCCCTCGGACTGCCGCCGGACCGAGGCGATCGCGTACGCGAGGACGCTGCCTTCGATCAGGGCCGAGAGGCCGAGCACGACGAAGACCAGGGGGCCGATCTCGGGGGCGCGGGGATGGAGGAGGCCGTGGATCCCGTGATAGAGGGTCACGCCCGACCCGACGAAGAAGATCCCGCTGGCCGAGAGCATCCCGAAGATGAAGCGATCCTTCACGTAGCCGTACTGGTGGTCCTCGTCCGACTGGCGGCTGCTCTTGCTCAGGCCCCAGAAGAGGAGGAGCTGGTTCCCGGTGTCGGCGGCGCTGTGGATCGCCTCGGAGAGCATGGCGTCCGAGTTCGAGAGGGCCCAGGCCAGGAACTTGATCAGGGTGACGAAGCCGT
>JABWBD010000057.1 GCA_013360685.1 Pirellulales bacterium | reverse complement strand
TAAGGCAGAGCGAAGAAATAACTTTGACAAATTGATATTGGTGAATTCGCGGAGAGGTGCGATGATTCTCGCATGCAAGACGCGAAGATCGAGGCACGGATTCGCCAGAAGTATCGGCTGGTCGGGGTCGAATTGGACGAGCGGCGACGAAGACAGTGGGCGGCAGCGGAAGCCCGCGACGCGGGTTGGGGCGGGATTTCGCTGGTGGCTCGTGCCACGGGCTTGTCGCGCCCCACAATTATGGAGGGTCTGAAGGAACTTGAACTGTCGTCCAAGAGTCGAGCGGTTGCGATGGCACGCGTGCGGTCCCCGGGGGGCGGGCGCCGACCACTGACGCAATCCGATCCGGGCCTGCTGGACGCCTTGGAGCGGCTGATCGACCCGGCCACGCGGGGCGACCCGATGTCGCCCTTGCGATGGACTTGCAAGAGCACGGACAAGTTGGCCGAGGAACTGACGCGACAGAATCATCCCGTATCGGATCGCACGGTCGCCCTGCTGCTGAAACAGCAAGGCTACAGCCTGCAAGCCAACCGTAAGACGCGGGAAGGTTCGTCGCACCCGGATCGGAATGCTCAGTTCGAGTACATCAATCGACAGGTGATGTCGTTCCAGAAACGACAGCAACCGGTCATCTCGGTAGACACGAAAAAGAAGGAATTGGTCGGGGAATTCAAGAATGCGGGCGAGGAATGGCAGCCCAAGGGACAGCCGGAGAAAGTCAAGGTCCACGACTTCCCGGATAAGAAACTGGGCAAGGCGATTCCCTATGGGGTGTATGACTTGGCCTGTAACGAAGGTTGGGTGAGTGTGGGCATCGATCACGACACGGCCGAGTTTGCCTGCGCAAGCATCCAGCGCTGGTGGAACGAGATGGGGTCGGCACGCTTTCCGCGTGCGAAGGAACTCCTGATTACCGCCGATGGAGGCGGCAGCAACAGCAGCCGTAATCGACTCTGGAAGAAGTCGCTGCAAAACCTGGCCAACGAGTTGGGCATCACCTTGAGGGTGTGTCACTTTCCGCCCGGCACCAGCAAATGGAACAAGATCGAACATCGGCTGTTCTGCTTCATCACCAAGAACTGGCGCGGGCGTCCGCTCACCACCTACGAGGTCATTGTGAATCTGATCGCCAGCACCACCACGAAAACGGGCCTCATCGTTCGCGCCGCCTTGGATTCACGGCAGTACGAAACCGGAGTCAAGGTCACTGACGAAGAACTAGAACACCTACACCTGCGACTCACTCCCGCGAAGTTCCACGGGAATTGGAACTACTCGATCAAACCCGCGCGATAAAGTTGTCAAAGTTATTTCTTCGCTCTGCCTAAAGTACACCGAGAGGCGGACTTCGCTCGCGGCGGTCCAGACCTCTTGCGCGACGCCGCTGAGATCGAGGACTTTCTTGGCCTGGTAGTCCGGCCCGCGCTGGTGCGTGATCCCCGTCGTGGTACCGCCCCAGTTGCCGTTGTCGTCGCGGACCACGCAGACATCGCCAGAGAGCGTTTCGACGGTGGACGGGGCAGCCGGCGCGTGAGAGGCGGACACGAGCCCGAGGACCAGGCACGACGTAATCGTGAGAAGCCGAGACATCATGAGGTACTCCTAACAGATCCTTGGCATTTGTTCGCCGGAGAGCAGATCGAGGATGCGTCCCCCGCCCAGGGCGCCGCGGAGTTCGACCGTGCCCGAATGACGGTCGATCACGGTTCCGATCATGGCCGCCTCCGGGGCCGACGGGTGTTGCCGCATCGCGTCGAGGACACGATTGGCGGAGCCGGGTGCGACGAAGGCGACCAGCCGGCCTTCGTTGGCCACGTAAAGCGGGTCGAGCCCAAGCAGTTCGCACGCGCCGGCCACCGGTCCGGCCACGGGGATCGACGGTTCGTCGAGTTCGATGCCGACGCCCCGGTCCTTGGCAATCTCGTTCAGCGCAGACGCCAGGCCCCCGCGGGTCAGGTCGCGAAGGCAGTGGATATCGCGTGCTCCGGCGGAGAACAGGGACTGGACCAGGTCTGAGAGCGATCCGCAGTCGCTCGGCAGGGCGCCTTGGAACTCGATCCCTTCGCGGACCGACATAATGGCGATGCCGTGCCGGCCCAGGTCGCCGCTGACGAGGATCCGGTCGCCGGGAGCGACGCGGGCCGGCGAGATCTCCACCCCGTCCGGCACTACGCCCACGCCGGAAGTATTGATGAACACACCGTCGCCTTTGCCGCGGTCGACCACTTTGGTGTCGCCGGTGACGACCGTCGCGCCGACCTCGCTCGCCGCGGCCTGCATGGAGGCGACGATCCGGCGGAGCGTGTCCATCGGCAGACCCTCTTCGAGGATGAAGCCCGCGCTGAGCCACAGCGGCTTCGCCCCGGCCATGGCCAGGTCGTTCACCGTGCCGTACACGGCGAGCTTGCCGATATCGCCGCCGGGGAAGAAGAGAGGGCTGACGACGAAGGTGTCGGTCGTGAAAGCCAGGCGGGCCGTTTCCAGCGGCAGCACGGCGCTGTCGTGCGGCAGAATCTTCTCACCCGTTTGTCCGGCTGCAAATGCCGGCAGGAACATCTCTTCGATCAGGTTGCGCATGAGCCGCCCGCCGCCGCCGTGGGCCATCTGCACGGTGTTGTGGCTCTCGCGGGGGACAGGGCAATTCAAGGTAAACTCGCGGGGAGAAGTATCCGTCATGTCTAAATGGAAATCCCTCCCCCGTTCTCCGCTCCCGGCACCGGCAAAGTCGCGGGCAGGACGAAGATCTTGCCGTCGCCCATCCGTCCGGTGCGGGCGACTTCGACGATCGTGCGGATGACTTCTTCCACGCGGAGGTCGTCGACCCAAAGGCTGATCTCGACCTTGGGCAGGAAAGCCATCGAGTACTCGCTGCCGACGTACTCGTCGAGGTAACTCTTCTGACGGCCATACCCCTTGACCTCCCGGACGCCGCAGGCCTCCAGGGGCGCGTGTTTCAAGGCGTCGAGCACTTTTTCGACCAGGTACGGTTTAATGACGGCGATGACTTCTTTCACGGGAGGATCCGGTAGAGGGCGGAAAATACTGTCTGATTCCAAATAGCCTCGTACGATCCAGGGAGAACCGACTGCAGGGAACGCCCTCCGTGGCGTTCCGTTTGCTGGGGAACTCCGCGGAACGCCACGGAGGGCGTTCCCTGCAGTGGTCGCTCGGCCTCCCCGAATCCTGCAATTCTATTTAGTTTACCTGGTGTCTGCCTTTGTTCACAACTCGGGCGACGGGTTACCCAATGCGGAGCACGCGGCAGGTTTGCTCGTAGGTCAGACGAACGCGTGGCTCGGCCGTGAAATCCACGGGCAGGACTTCATCCAGTTGCCGAACAATCATCGCCGGCCACATGCCGTGGAATCCCTCCCACGAATGCCGGTTCCAGATCGGCGGCCGGAAATGATCTCGCAAGGGCATGGGACGTTCTCTCACCTCGATCGGAGTTTTGCCTGGCAAACCGGCCCCGCACCGGGACAAACCAGAACAGTGCATTGGGTCATCCTAAGCCATTCCACCAATTTGTATTCTACCTCGCCATGCGAGCCGCGGCCAGACGGGCTGGCGCAGCGAGTGGATGTCGCGCGCGGATTGCCGGAAAGCGCGGTGCCCGGCGATTTCGCGCGCCGGCGACCTGTGGCGCTCAGGATCGCGCAACGTATTCCTGTCGGACTTCAAGGTAGCAGGCATGCTCCGCGATGCCGTAACGGACGGCACGGCGGAGCGTGCCTGCTACATTCCCCCTCGAAGTCTCCTCACCTTGGCCGGAGGAGCCGACGAAGGATACTACGCTCGATGTCCGTTCCGTCGAAGCTCCGAACAGAATTTTCTGGAGTCGACGGATACTGAGATTCTTTTCGCGGAGCAGCCCCAGCAGGCACGCGTACCAGCGCAGCAACAGACGAAAAGGCACGCCGGCTCAACGCCGGATGCGCGGCGATAAGCTGTTGGATGAAGCCACGTCGGCGTCCGTCACCAGGCGACCACGATACGTAAGGGCTACGCTCATGGCTCGTACTGTAGCACGAGTCCGCCTGGAACGTGAGAGGCTCTGGGGCGTTCTTTCAGATTCCCGGACTCATCGGCGGTCACCACCAGCAATTCCTCCTCTTCTTCCGCCGGGGGAATCGCTTCGCCCCGGAAGTTCTCTACGTACTGGGACATCGCTCGATTCATGTCTTCCGCCGTACGAACACTTGCCATCGTTCCCAGCCAGGCACGCAGCGACTCCACCCCCTCCGCAAAGGCTTCCTGGATGCACAAACGCTGCACCCAGTCCTCCAGCACATATACGAGTTCTCTCCGGCCGGCAGCCCCAGGGCTGGACTTATCCCCTGGCGCTTTCACTTATCCCCTATTCTCCCTCACCTACCACGCATGACAATCGTGTAGAATAACGGCCGGTGTGCCGGGAAACCACACGGTTGCGAACCAGGCAAAACCCAGGATGCTCGTGCCGGCTGTTCCGCTGGGCCGGCCGGACGGCGATGGAACCAAGACACGCGTGGCAGGGAGAAATGGCAATGACCAAGTGGATGATCTTATTGGCGGCTGTGCTGTTGGGATGGGGCAGAATGCAGGCTGAAACCGTAACGGTCGAGAAACAGCAGGAAGCCGCCTGGCGGCGGGAGGTGTTGCCTCTTCCGCACGAATTGAGCATCAAGCAGATGTGCCGCCTCAAACCAGCTGAAGTGACCATACGCGGCCGGGCCGGCGCCGCTGGGCTGGAGCGGGAGGCGGTTGACTCGCTGACTCAGTTGTACCGCGAGAAGAGCGGCGGACCGCCGACGGGCAGCGGGTTTGAGATCGTCATCGGTGTGATGGATGAACAAGGCCGCCTGGAGGGTGCGGACGTGCCGCAGGCCAACCGGCTGAAGGATCTGCCCAACCGCGACCAGGCCTATGTGATCCAGCCGGTCGGGACGAACCGACTGGTCGTGGCGGCCCTGGCCGATCGCGGACTCTATTACGGCACCCGGACACTGGCCCAATGGTTCGAGTCGCGACTGGCCAAGACGGCGGTCGAGATACCCCTGGCCAGTGTCGTCGATTGGCCCGATCTGGAGGAACGGGGGTTCTGGCATATGCCGGTCAGCCTCGTACCCTGGCTGGCCTCGATGAAGATGAACCGCTTCTATGTCTATCATACTTTCGAGGTGGACAACGCCGGGATCCATCCGGAGTCGGCCTACTACGAAACCGAGGAGGCGGTGCGCCGGGAATGGACGCCGCCCTATGAGAAGGCCCGGCGATATGCCGCGGAGGTCGTGCCTGGCCCAACGCACATGGATTTCTGGGAAGCCCGCTGCAACGGCTACCGGGAAGCGTTTCCGCACCTGATCGGCAAAGGCGAAGCGGCAAAGAATCCTTTCGTCTTCCCGAAGTGGCCCCAGCGGGTGCCGTGTGCCTCGCACCCCGACATGGTGAAGATCCTCACGGCCGTGCTGACCGAACTGGCAGCGCAGAAGGCATCGGAGGTCATGGTCTGGATGAGCGAGTATCCGCATGCGCGCTGCGAGTGCGAGGCGTGCAGCAAGGAGGGCCAGTTCCGCGCCGAGGCCCGAGTGACGCTGGAGGCCTGGCGGGAGGCTCAGAAGCAATACCCGAACCTCAAGGTCAGCCTGTTTTTTGGCCGGGGAGGTTTTTATCCGCCGCCTGAGCGCAGCTACCCCGACCAGCAGATCAAAGACATCGTAGCCTCGCTGCCGCCGGAGGTCAGCTTCCTGGCGTCGATGGGCTGTGACGGCCTGGACGGACGGCTGCTGGCGGATTTTGCCGCGAAGGGTAAACGGATCGCCCGCTGCAACATCGTGGGCCTTTCAGCGATCTATGTGTCCGAGGATATCCGAAGTCGGATGGCGGGCATCGTCGCTGACCAATACATCGGCGCATGGCAATTCACGCCCGGCGGACACGGGGATCCTGCGAGTTTCCGCAGGAAGTTCAACTTCCGGCTCTGCGCACTGGCCGAGTACGCCTGGAATGCGAGCGGCCGCAGCGCCAAGGACTTTGCCGAGGCGTGGGCGTGCCGGCAGGGATACAAGGACCCTGCCGCATTCGTCGAGTGGATTGACGCCATGAACGTGCCGCAGGCGCACCGCGTCGTCCACTGCTGGTCCGGGGACGTGTGGGCTTCCTGGTTTTCGCGGTTGCCCGAGATAGCGGCCAAGCGGAAGTGGGACGACTCGCTGTTTTTTCCCGGCGAGATCGAACCGGGCATCCGCAAAGCCGAGCGGGCCATGGTTCTGGCGGAGGGCCTGGGTGACCGGGAACTGACCAGCGCCACGCAGGTCCTGTTGGCCTACAGCCGCATGGAGCAGGCCGCCTATCGATATATCACGGGACTCTCGACCGCCTCGCCTCAAGGAAACGCCGAGATCGAGGCTTCATTCGCAGGCTTGCGCGATGCTCTGGATGCGTATGTTCAGGCCCGCGCTGCCGCAGCCGGCGCCACGGTTGGCTCTGCCCCCGCCCCGACCACGGCGAAATACCACGCCGCTGAACTCGAGGCCGTACTGGCCAAGCTGGGGGCGGCTAAGGTCACGCCGAAAAAACTGGGTTCGAAGCTTGAATAGTCTGTGGCAATTTCTGCAATTCGCTGAATCCGAATCCATGTACACATGTTCGTATTCTTGGAAGAACAACTTCCGCAACGGTTGCCTTTCGCTCCGCGAAAGACGCGGGTTTCGCGGAGCGAAAGGCGACCATTTGATCGGCGGCTGCTACTAAGCCGGTGTGCCTGCGTTTTTTCCTCCTCACCGGACCGCACGCTGCGCAATGCCCGCGCTGTGCGATTTACCGGGCCACGGAGTGTCCCGCCTACACTGCGCCATACCATCGCTCGAGCACGCCGCGCCACTCGGTCGGGCTACGCGCGGCGACGAACGCGTCGCGGACCTGCTCCGAGTGCGGATGCAGCCGGGAGTACTTGATGCCGAATTTCTTCATCGACCCGAGGCAGTGCACCGGGCTGTAGATCTCCTCCGCCAGGCCGTAGTGCTCTTCGATGACCGCGCGCTGCTCGGACAGGCTGGGCGGAGGAGGCAGGGGCAGACCTGCGGCCAAGGCCCTCGCCTGCCGGAAGATCCACGGGTTGCCGATGGCGCCGCGCGCGACCGTGACGCCGTCGACGCCCGTCCGGGCCATCATGTCGAGGCAGTCTTGCGGAGTGAAGAGATCGCCGCTGCCAAGCACGACGCGGGTGCCGGCGTGCTGCTTCACCTCGCGCAGGAATTGCCAGGAACTCGGCCCGACGTAGCGCTGGGCGACGGTCCGGCCATGTACCGTGATCGCCGCCACACCCAGCGCGAACGCGCCGTCGAAAATCGCGTAGAACTTGTCGCGGCTTTCCGCCGAATCGTCCATCCCGCGCCGCATCTTGACGGTCACCGGAATCGCCGGCGGCACTGCGTCGCGGACCCGCGCGACGATCTCCAGCGCGGTCTGGGGCCGGCTCAGAAGATAGCCACCCCGGCAGCGGCCAAGCACTTTCCTGACGGGGCAGCCGAAATTGATGTCGATGGCGTCGAAGCCCGCCTCAACGAGCTTCATCGCGGCCGGCGCAAACTGCTCGGGCTCCGCCCCCATGAGTTGCGCTCCGCTGGGCCGTTCTTCATCGCCCACGCGGATGAACCGGCGTGCCTTGCGGCCCTTGGTGACGTTGAGGATGAACTCGTCGAGCAGGACCTCGCAGAGAGTATATCCGGCACCCAGCCGTCTGGCGATCACCCGCATCGGCCAATCGCTGTAGCCGCTCAGGGCCGCCTGGACCACCGGGAAATCGATGGATAGGGCAGCGATACGAAGCGGAGCGGCGATCGGCATGGAGGCGGTGAAGCCACAGGCGTTTTCAACCTGGTGCGTCGAATCCGCGCGACCGGCGCACGGGGCCGCTCCGAAGAAACCAGGCGACTCGTTGGTTGGCAGCAGTGATGTCATCGGCCTTCCCTGCGCTCGTCAGAGCACCGGGCACGTGTCGAACCATCGCCGGCCCTGGCGCTGCATCCATTCGTTCGACGTGGGCGGTCCCCAGCCGCCCTCCTCGTAGAGGGCCAATTCCGGCGGGCCGGGGTGGTCCCAGGCGGCTTGGATCGGATCCACAATCCCCCACGCCAATTCCACCTCGTCCGATCGGGCAAAAAGGCTGGCGTCGCCGTGGATCACGTCCAAGAGCAGCCGCTGGTACGAATCGGGAATGCCGGCGGCGAACTTCTGGCGGAAGCGGAAATCGAGGTCGGTGAGGCGCAACTGCATGCCCGCGTCCGGCACCTTGGTGAGGAAGTGCAACTGGACGCCTTCGGCCGGCTGGATTTGCAGGACCAGGCGATTGGCCTCCTGAATATTGCGGGCGCCCTCGGGAAACATCATGTGCGGCGGCTCGCGAAACTGGATGACGATCTGGGTGGTCCGGCACGACATCGCCTTGCCGCTGCGAAGGTAAAACGGAACGCCTTGCCAGCGCCAGTTGTCGACGTTGAGCTTGACGACCCCGAACGTGGGCGTGTAGCTGCCGGGAACGACGTTCGGCTCGTCGCGGTATTTTCGGTACTGGCCCCGGAGCGTGTTGGCGGCCACGTCTTCGGGCCGCATGGGCCGGATCGCCCGGAGAATTTTCACCTTCTCGTCGCGGACGGCGTCGGCCTCGAACCGGGCCGGGGCCTCCATGGCCGTCAAGGTGAGCAATTGGAGCAGGTGGTTCTGGAACATGTCGCGCAGGAGGCCGGCCGTGTCGTAGTAGCCGGCACGATGGCCGATGGTGACCTCCTCGGCGGCCGTGATCTGCACGTGGTCGACGTAGTTGCGGTTCCAGATGGGCTCGAAGATCGTGTTGGCGAACCGGAGCACGAGCACGTTCTGAACGGTCTCCTTGCCCAGGTAGTGGTCGATCCGGTAGACCTGCGCCTCGTCAAACACCTGGTGGACGACCTCATTGAGCTCTCTCGCGCTGACAAGATCGACACCGAAGGGCTTTTCGATGACGATGCGGCGGACGCCCGCGGACTGCTGGGCCATGCCCGCCTTGCCGAGTTCCGCGATCGCCGGCTCATAGAACCGTGGGGCGGTCGAGAGATAGTAGATTCTCGCCGCGCCCGCGGGACCCTCCAGTTCGTCCAGAAAGCGGCTGAGCGAAACGAAGTCCTCGCCATTCTCGATGTCGCCGGGGTGGTAGAACACCGAGGGGGCGAAGGCGTCCCAAGCGGACTGGTCGAACGCGTCTGCGACGAACTGGGCCGTGGACTGCCTCAGCCGGTCCCTCCACTGGTCGTGGGCGTACGGCGTCCGCGAGAACCCGACAATCCGGCTCTCCTTCGGCAGGCGGCCTTTGCGATGCAACTCGTAAATCGCCGGCACGAGTTTGCGGCTCGTCAGGTCGCCCGAAGCTCCAAATATCACGATCGTGTGGGCCATGCGTGCTCCAGGAGACGCCGCGAAGCCCGCGGGCTTCGGGGTCTGAATCACGGAGGTCATCCGGTGGCGCTCAGAACCAGGCGGCGGTGAAGCCGCCGTCGACGTTCACGTGCGTGCCGGTAATAAAGCTGCCGGCCTTCGGCGAGACCAACAGCAGCAGCGCGCCGACCAGTTCCTCGGGCTCGCCGTAGCGGTGCATGGGCGTGTGGCGCATGATGCTGTCCACCCGTTTCTCGTCCAGCAGCTTGCGGTTCTGCTCGGCCGGAAAAAACCCCGGGCAGATGCAATTGACGCGGACGCCCTTGGCGCCGAAGTCGTGGGCGATATTGCGCGTGAGATTGAGCACGCCGGCCTTCGACGCCGCGTAGCCGAACACCCGGCTGAGCGGAAGGTGGCTCGTCACGCTGCCGATGTTGACGATCGTGCCGCCGCCGGCCTCGACCATGTGTTTTCCGAACACCTGGCAGGCGAGGAAGACGCCCTTGAGGTTGATGTTCATCACGAAGTCCCACTTTTCCTCGGGATGATCGAGAAAATCGCTGCCGTGGTTCACGCCGGCGCAATTCACCAGGATGTTCACCCGGCCGGTGATCTCGCGGGCTTTTGCCAGCACCGCCTCGATCGACGCGCGAGACGTGACGTCGATGATCACGCCGCTGGCGCCGCAGTTGAGATCTTTGATCTTGTTGACAGCGGCGGTGCAGGCCGGCTCGGTCACGTCGGCCACGACGACGTGGGCCCCGGCGCGGGCGAGTCCCTGGCACATCGCCGACCCGAGCACGCCGGCGCCGCCAATCACCACGGCCACCTGGCCCTTCAGACCGAACATCGCATCAAGGTATTGTTCCACAGACATGAGTCGCTCCGAGAATTCCAATCTCCCCTCGCCCGCTTCGCGCATAGGGGCCGGGGGTGAGGGCAGTTTGAATCAAAGGGTTCGGGGTTCAGGGTTCAGGAATGGGGCTTGGTCGCGATCGAAATCCTTTCTCATCTCTGAACCAACAGACGCGCAGAAGTTAGCGGCGTAAGCTTTCCTACGGCTGCTTCCGCTCCCGGATCCAATCGGTATGGAAGGGGCCTTCGCCCGGCTTGTCGACGCGATGGTACGTGTGGGCGCCGAAGTAGTCGCGCTGGGCCTGAAGCAGGTTGGCCGGCAGCCGCTCCGACCGGTAGCCGTCGTAATAGGCCAGGGCCGTGGAAAACGCCGGGGTCGGGATGCCCATCTGCACGGCCGTGCTGACCACGTGGCGCCAGGCCGGCTGTGCCTTCTCGACCACCTCGCGGAAATAGGGCGCCAGGAGCAAGTTTTCCAGCTTGGCATCGGCGTCGAACGCCTCTTTGATCCGTTCGAGAAACACCGCGCGGATGATGCAGCCGCCTCGCCAGAGAAGCGGGATCGAGCAGAAATCCAGTGGCCACTTGTGCTCCACCGCCGCCGCCTGCATCTGCACGAAGCCCTGGGCATAGCTGCACACCTTCGAGGCATACAGGGCCTGGCGGATCTGCTCGATGAACTCCTTGCGATTGCCCTGATACTTCTGTCCCGACGGGCCGGCAAGCACCTTGCTCGCCCGGACCCTGGCGTCCTTGATTGCCGAGAGACAGCGGGCGTAGACGGCCTCCGTTACCAGGGTGCTGGGCACGCCCAGGTCGAGGGCCAACTGGCTCATCCATTTGCCCGTACCTTTTGCGCCGGCCGTGTCGAGGATCAAGTCGACCAGATGCTTTCCAGTTTCCTCGTCCTTGACGCTGAAGATGTCGCGCGTGATCTCAATGAGGTAGCTGTCCAGTTCGCCCCGGTTCCACTGGGCAAACGTGTCGTAGAGTTCCTCGTTCGACAGGCCGAGGGCGTGTTTGAGCATCCAATAGGCTTCGCAGATCAACTGCATGTCGCCGTATTCGATGCCGTTGTGGACCATCTTGACGTAGTGGCCCGCCCCGCGCGGCCCGACCCACTCGCAGCAGGGAATGTCCTTCTTCGGCCCGACTTTCGCCGAAATCGCCTGAAAGATCGGTTTGACAATGGGCCATGCGTCGACGCTTCCGCCGGGCATGATGCTCGGGCCCTTCAGGGCGCCCTCCTCGCCGCCGGACACGCCCGTGCCGATGTACAGCAGACCCTTCGACTCGACGTAAGCCGTGCGGCGTTCGGTGTCGGCGTAGTGGGTGTTGCCGCCGTCGATGATCACGTCGCCGGGCGAGAGCAGCGGGATAAGGCTGTCGATGAAGGCGTCGACCGCCGGCCCGGCTTTCACCATCAGCATGGCCTTCCGGGGGGGCTTGAGGCTTTCGACCAGTTCCTCGAGCGAATGGCAACCGACGAACTTCTTGCCCGCGGCCCGGCCCGCCATGAACTCGTCCACCTTGCTCGTCGTGCGGTTGAACACCGCCACGCTGTACCCGCGGCTCTCGACGTTCAGGGCGAGGTTCTCGCCCATCACCGCCAGCCCGACCAATCCGAAATCGCACTTGTCTGCCATGGTGTCCGCATCCTGTCGTTGGTGGGAAAGATATCTGTGGTTGACGACCGGAGCTGCGGGTCGGAAGCAACCGCGATTCCCGACTCCGCCCTCGGCCGATCCGGCCGCTCGGGGAAGTACCTGTCCAATGCAACCTGGATCACGGCAGCCGGATGAAAAACCAATATTTTACTTTTCGGGGGAGCAACAGGCAATGAGGGAGCGTAGCCGAGCTCGTGAGACTTCAGATTTCGGGGCGCCACAGCCCCACATCCGCCGGCGCTCCGAGGCAGGACGCAGCCGACCGGATTCCGGTCCTAACCCCGGCACCGCGCCATTGACCGGCGCAGTCGCGCGCGGCGCGAAGCTTCGCGCTGGCCGATTGCCACCTCAGAGGGGAGTCAACGTTCCTGCCTCTGGAAAACCTCGGCAGCATCGGGGAGGATGAAGCGGTTGATGGGCGATCCCGGCGAAGCAATGCACCGCGCGTCGCACCGCCTGGCTGGAATCGGCCCTGAAAGGGAACCCCTGCCCACTTTTCCTCTGCCGCACGATCGGAGTTGCCTCCATGGAAGTCGTTTCATTGCCGCTGGTGATCTGCGGGGCATTGCTGGCTGCGACGAAGCTCGACGCGGCGGAACCGGCGACGGCGGCCGGCGGCATGGTCGCCACGGTGCACCCGGCCGCTACCGAATCGGGCGTCGCGGCGCTGCGGGCCGGCGGCAATGCCGTCGATGCGGCGATTGCGGCCGCCCTCATGCTCGGCGTCGTCGATGGCCACAACTCGGGAATCGGCGGCGGGTGCTTCATCCTGGTGCACCTGGCGGACGGCAAAGGGGCGGCCATCGACGGGCGCGAGACCGCGCCGGCCAAGGCAGACCGCGACATGTTCCTCCGCGACGGCAAGCCGGAACCTGATTGGAGCCAGACGGGACCTCTGGCCTCCGGAGTGCCCGGCGCTTTGGCGGCTTACGATCTTGCCTCGCGGAGCTTCGGCCGGCTGCCGCTTCGCGACGCGCTCCTGCGCGCCGCCGAAATCGCGGAAAAAGGGTTTGTCCTCAGCGAACCCTTCGCGAAACGTTTGGAGAAGTTGTCGGCTACGTTTGCTCGCTTCGACGGCTCGCGCGCGGTGTTTCTCAAAGCGGACGGTTCGACCTACCGGCCCGGTGAGTTGTTCCAGCAAGCCGACCTGGCGCGCACCTACCGATCGGTTGCCGAAGGCGGCCTCGACTGGTTCTACCGCGGCCCATTCGCGAGGGCCCTGGGCGATTGGATGGCGGACCACGGCGGGCTGATGACCGCCGGCGACCTCGCCGGTTACCGACCGCAGTTCCGCGACCCGCTCCAAAGCACCTACCGCGGCTACTCGATCGTCGGCTTTCCGCCGCCGAGTTCCGGAGGGCTGCACGTCGCCCAGATCCTCAATATCCTCGAGCCGTTCGACCTGAGGGCGATCCACGCGAAAGACCCGGCCCGTTTCTACCACGTCATCGCGGAGGCGATGAAGCGGGCCTTCGCCGACCGCGCGTACTGGCTCGGAGACCCGCAGTTCGCCCAAGTTCCCCGGGGGCTGCTCGACAAGCAGTACGCCGCGCAACTGGCCGGCCAGATCGACCTGGACCGCGCGATGGAAGTCCCGTCGCACAGCCTGCCGCCGGCAGCCGACACGGACCATTTCGGACGCCACACCACCCACATCGCCGCGGCGGACTCGGAGGGAAACTGGGTCGCCATCACCGCTACGATCAACACCGCGTTCGGGTCCAAGGTTGTCGTGCCGGGCACGGGCGTCGTCCTGAACAACGAGATGGACGATTTCTCGATCGCCCCCGGGGTGCCCAACGCGGCGGGCCTGGTTGGCGCCGAGGCCAATGCCGTCGCGCCCGGAAAACGGCCTCTGTCGAGCATGAGCCCGACGATTGTTCTCTCCGACGGCAAGCCGATTCTCACGCTCGGCGCCGCCGGCGGGCCGACGATCATCTCCCAGGTGGTCATGGCCCTGGTCTACCGGATCGACCTGGACCGGCAACTGCGCGATGCCGTCGGCGGCGTTCGCGTGCACCAGCAGTGGCGTCCCGACCGGCTCGTCGTGCAGCCCAAGATGGAAGCGGCCCTGGCAGCGTCATTGGAAAGGCTTGGTCACCGGATCCACCGCGAGGATTTCGGCGTCTGCCAGGCCATCGAGAGACTGCCCGACGGCCGCTTTCTCGGAGTCCACGACCCGCGCGTGGACGGCAAATCTGCAGGGCCATGAATTCCCGCCGCCGAGCTGCTACGATGGAGGCACAGCCCCGTCAACCGTCGCCGTTCTTTCGCGAAGCGAGGTAAACCATGCCGGACGACAAGACCTTGATCTTCATCAGTCATGCGTCTCAGGACAGGGATGCCGCAGAAGCCCTCCGGGATTGGCTGCTGGAACTGTTCCGTCGTCGGGCCGAAGTCTTCGTGTCCTCCTATTGGGAGAGCAGCACCTGGGTGCGCCCGATTTGGCATCAATGATCTCCGCGGCGCCGAAAAACGGCGATGCCGCGTGCGAACCGCAAAGAGCGGATGAACTGCTCTGGAACTTGTTCTCGACGCGCGATCGCTGGGACACCGTCATCTACACCTGCCGGGCGCGGATTTCGCGGAAGAACGAGGGGCGGTGCGAAGAACGATGGACGCGGTCTGCCGCGGCCGTTCGAGTCACCCCCCCGGTCCTGTTGGCTTGAGCCGAAGGCTTTTCCCGGAAAACCTGCCCCAACCCCTGCTCCTCGAGAGAGAAACCCGGCCCGACGATTCGGGCCTGCGTCAGTCAAACCAGACATAAATGGCTACGGTATTCCCGCCGGCCACGATCGGCAGGACAGTCTTCACGCGCAGGTCGCGGTTCCGCTGGAGCCAGCCTTGAAACGTTTTCTGGAGAAAGTGCGGCAGTTCCTCGGCGGGTGGCGGCGGATTACCCGCCCTGAACACGACCCACCCTTCCGCCAAATCAACCCTATCAATCGTCACTCCATTCATTGCTCTGCGTCCTTCAATCCTTGACCTCTTTCCGAAACGTCTCCCGGTCGGGACACGACACGGCCTTTCGCACCAAACCCCGGACGCGGGCCTCGTCGGTCGACGACCAGATGTCTTCGGCAAGATCGCGAGGGATTTCGCCAAAGCAAGGTGCCCAGTAATCCAGTATCATGATACCGCAAATCGGTCAACACCTGTGTGACCGCCAGCAGGCCGGCCATTTCCCCCGCGGGAGCATACTGCTCGATGACCTGCCAGGCGAATCTTCCACGCGCGGCGGGTTCGGATCGATCCCTCCTCTTTTGGCAGCCGGACGTAAGCCTGGAACTCAGCATCCGTGTTCCCATAAGGGACACCTACGGCGAACACCTTGGCTGCAGGGTGGGACGCCGTTTGTTTACCCTCGGTTCGCTGCGCCCGGGACGATGGCCAACCTTCAGAGTCACCTGGTGTGTATGAAACAGTTCGCGCAGATCGACGCCGAAGTCGTGGATTGCGTTGGCGAACCAGAGATTGCCGAGCATTTGCAGCGTCGCGGTCAGGCTCCACCCGCCACTGCAACCCGGCCTTCCGGAATCGTGCAAGGTCATTCAGGGATCGATCCGCGCGTCGACGAACATGCCCGGCCGCAGGCGGCCGTCGTTGTTCTCCAAGACCACCTCGGCCAGGTACTGCCCGGTGCGCGGATGCGGCTGGGGGCTGATGCGCGCGATCTTGCCCTCGTAGACGCGATCGCGGCTTGTTTCGGCTCTCACCGTCACCGAGGCCCCGGTACGGACCCGGGCAACGTGCTGCATCGGAATCCACACGAGGGCCTTTATCCGCTTCGTTTCGATCAGCGTCGCGAGCGGCTGGCCGACCGACACACGCTCGTGCGGCTTGACCGGGCAGTCGGAGACCGTGGCGGGGGCGGGAGCGGCAACCGCGGTGTAGCGGCGGAGAACGTCCTCGGCAGTCCTCTGAGCGACCCGCGTCTGGGATTCCAGGGACTCGATGTTCTCTTGCATGGTATCGATCATCGACCGCTTCATGCGGACTTCGAGCAGCGCCTCCTTGGTGCGGGATTCGGCAGTCGCGGCACGTTCGTCGGCCAGTTCCCGAAGCGGGGCACGCATGATCCGAAGGTCCGACGAACCGCGGCGGCGGCCCGGCTCGGCGGCGGATTCGTCCGGGCGGCTCAGCAGACTGCGAGCCAGGCCGAGATCGGTGCGAAGGCGCAACTCCGCCTTCTCGACCCGCTCGGCGCCGGAGTGGGCCAGCGCGGCCTCGGCCGCCGCCTGATCGACTCCCGCGGAGGCCTGCACCAGGTCCTGCTCGAGGTCCGATGCGTCCAGTTCGACCAGGACCTGCCCGGCGGCCACGGACTCTCCCGCCACGGCGTATACGGACTTGACCCGCGCGTCGATGGGCGAACGCAGCGTGATCTCCTCCAGTGGCTGAAGAATCCCGCGTACCTGCAGAGAAGCCGGACGCGTGGATTCGGCCGCGAAAGCCGCCGTTGCCGCGATCAGAGAGGCCACGGTCAAGCTTGTGATGCGAGTCTGGAAACGCACGCCATCATCTCCCGGGAAACGGCCGTCAGCCGGAATGCTTGGAACTCGGGACGACTTGCACTTCCATTCCGTCGTCAATGGCAATCAGGCCGCTCACCGCGACGAGATCTCCGGCCGAGAGTCCGGCGAGCACGTGGAGCGACTCCGCCCGGCCGGGGATCGCCTCCACGACCGGTTCGACGCGGCGGGCGACATACCCGGCCGAAGCCTTTTCGATCCGGAAACATACCAAGGTATCGCTGCGCAGCGTCAGCGCGCGGCGGGGCATCACCACCGCCGCGTCCGAGGACTTGGCGCGGAACGTCACGTCGATCGGCATGCCGGCACGAAGGCGGCCGTCGGCGTTCTTCACCTCAACCTCGGCGGAAATGCGTTTCGTGCGGGGGTCGGCTACGGGTGCCAGGCGCAGCAGGCGTGCCTCGGGCGGAGGCTGCTGCCCTTCCGGCACGGCCACGCGGCACGCGATGTCGCCGCGGAGGCTGGATGTCTCCGCCGCGGTCAACGGGACGACGGCCACCATCGGTTCGGCGACGATGATCCGGGCGATCGGCTGCGCCGGGGCGGCGAATTCGCCCTCGGCGGCCAGGATCTGCGCCACGGTGCCGCCGATCGGCGAACGGACCGTTCGAGCATCATGGGTTTTCTGGGCCTCGGCGGCCTCGCTCTCGGCAAGCTTGAGGGCCGCCTCGGCTGCGTCGCGGCGGAGGCGGGCGTCGCGCTTCAGATCGTCGTCTTCGGAGTTCTGGGCGCCGGCAAACTGCGATTGGACTTCCTCCATGCGTACCTGCGCCGACTTCAACCGGGACTGTGCTTCCGAGAGCTTGATTTCCAGCAGTGCCCCGTCGAGCTCGAACAGCACGTCGCCCTTCTTGACCGCATCGCCGACGCCGACCGATCTCTTGACCACACGGCCTGTGACCTCCGGAAAGATGTTCACTTCGGCCGATGGCCGCAAGGTTCCACGCCGCGTGAACTCCACCTCCAGCGGCCCTTCGCCGAGGCGAGCGGTCTCGACGTGCGGGTGAGCGGAACTCGGCGGCGGAGGCGTTGCCGCCGGCGATGCCGATCCTGCCTGGCGCGCGAACAGCGCGAAGGCGCCTCCCAGGCAGAGCAGCGTCACCACGATCAGGACTGCCGCCGTGAACTTGTCGAGTCGAAGGATGTTGCGAGTCATCGGATTACTCCTGAGCCCCTGCAACCTGCAACGGGCCCGGCTGCGGGGCTTCGTGAGACGCGCGGTGGAATAGCCGCGATGCAAAACGCACAAGATCGTCGTGAATCAAGTAGAAGCAGGGCGTGAAGAGCAGCGTCATGATGGCAGCCACGGTGAGGCCGTAGCAGAAGCAGGCGGCGAACGGGCTCCAGATCGAACTGTAGCCTCCCAGGCCGATCGCGGTCGGCAGCAGGCCGACGATCGTCGTCGCCGTGGTGCACATGACCGGCCGCAGACGCAGACGGGAGCCTTCCAGAAGCGGCGCCAGCCGGTCGGTTCCCTCACGAGGACACTGATTGATGAAGTCGATCATGAGGATGGCGTTGTCCACGGCAACACCGAAGAGCCCCACCAGCGCGACCCCCGTGACGACACTGATCGGATACTGGTGCAGATGCATCCCCAGAACCACGCCGGCCAAGGCGAACGCCAGCGAAAGCAGCACGAGAAACGGCTGGATGTAGCTGCGGAACTCGATCAGCAGACTAAGATAAATCAGAGCAAGTGCAGCAAGGCCGGCGATCGCCAGGCTGCTGAAGCTCTCCTGCTGCTGGGCATATCCCCCTCCGAAATTCAGGTTCAGGCCGGGGTACTCGCGCTGGAGCTGCGGAAATTCCTGGGAAAGCCGGCGGTTGACGTACTGCATGTCGATCGGCCGGCCCTGCAAGTCGACCGGACTGCCGTGGATCGCCGCGCTGACGGTGATCAGCCTCCGGCCGTCGTGGTGGTAGACGGAAGCGTAGTGCTGATCGTAATAGGGCGTTGCCACCTCGCCCAGGGCCGGCTCCGCGCCGGTGGGGGTCTTAAGCGGGATTGCCATCAGATCGTCGAGGCCGTCCCGATAGCGGCGGTCGAAGAGGACGCGGACGGGCACCTCCTCGTCCAGCTTCGTGTCGTACAGATTGCCTGCCGACATGCCCTCTGTGGCCGCCCGGACCGAGGCGGCGATATCCAAGGGTGTGAGGCCGAATTCCGAGGCTTGCGGCTCCCGAGTGCTTAACGCGATTTCCATGGGGCCCTCGCGCATGTTGTCGCGGAGTTCGGCCAATCCCGGGATCTGGGACATGTGCTGCCGGATCCGCTGGGCCACCTCGCGGCAGACCTTCATGTCGCTGTGCTCGATGCGGACCGCGATCGCATCGGTCTGCTCCAGTCCCGTGCCCATCGACGAGACCGAGAATGCCTCCAGCCCCAGTGACGGGTGCTTCTCGCGAAACTGCTCGATCCGGACGCGGAGCAGGTCGAGCAAGGCCCCCGGATCGCGGCGCGCGGTGGTCGTCGGCTGGAATTGGACCCAGATCATCCCAAGGTTGGCCTGGCGGACGAGCTCCATGTGCTCCGTGAACTGCATGCCTGCCACACAGAGGTAGTTTTTGACCACGTCCTGCGGACCGGAGAGCTCGTCGAGCACCTCGCCCAGCCTTGCCCCGAGTTGGTCGGCCGTGTCCAGGGACGCGTCGCGATCTGCCTCGAAGTTGACCAAGGCCATGGGGAATTCGGCGGGGAGCGTCTCGGTGCGGATGTAGCCCAGGGCCGCGACCGATACCGCAGTGATCGCCACCAGTACGAGAACCGTGAGATAGCGGACCCGCAACAGCGAGGCAAGGAGGGCAAGATAGGCCCGCGTGAAAGCCCTGCCGAAGCGATCGATCGGGCCGACGCGAGCCGTCGCCTGGCCGGTTGCCATGCGGGGCCGCGGGCCCAGGTGGTAGACGTGGCCGGGAATGATGAATAGCCATTCGAACATGCTCGCCAAGAGCGCGATCGTCACCACGACCGGCACGGCATAGAAGAGGCTTCCCACCTGCCCTTCCAGCAGAAACAGCGGCCAGAAGACCACGATCGTGGTCAGCACGGCGGCGGAGATCGGCGACGTGACCTCACCCATTCCTCGCACGATCGCGTCCCAGCGGGAAAGGCCCAATTGCATGTGGCGGTAGACGTTTTCAAGCACGACGATCTCTTCGTCGACGAGCATGCCGGTGATCAACACCAAAGCGAAGACCGACGTGGAATTGGCCGTGATCCCGAAGGCCCACATGCCGATCGCGGTGCTCAGGAAGGCAAACGGCACGCCCATCATCGCCAGGAGGCTGTTGCGGACGCCGAGGAAGAAGCACAGCACGACCAGGACGAGCAAGCAGCCGGCCAGCAGGTTCTGCTTCAGCGCGGTCAAGGCATTGGAGACCCAAGGAGTGATGTCGACGGCCACGTCCAGGGAAATGCCTTCGAACTCGCTATGCTGCCCAAACCGGTCGAGGCGTTCCATGACGCGGTCGCGAACGGTCATCACGTTCGAGCCCGACGTCTTGGTCACCTCGACGACCACGCAGCGGTTCCCCTGGTAGCGGGCGCGGATAAAGTCCTGCCCGAGCCCTTCCTCGAGGCGGGCGATATCACGGAGGTAGACGTGGGCCCCGGCGGGGTCCTTGCGGACGATGACGGAAGCAAGCTGGTCGAGCCCCTTCAGGTCGCCGACGAATCGGATAGGGTGCTCGACCTTGTCCGCCTCGATACTGCCCACTGGAATGGAGACTGCCGAACGCCGGAGGATCACGGCGATCTCAGGGACCGAGAGCCCGGCCTCCTGCATTCGCTGCGGATCCAACAAGACGCGGACTTCCCTGTCCCCTTCACCCAGCAGCCGAACGCTTGCAACTCCGGGAACTGCGGCCAATTCCTGCTTCAGCTTCGTGACCGCCGTTCGCACCGCGAGCGAACCGAGGTTCTTCTTGTCGGAAACGCAGATTCGCAGGAAAGGCGAGTCTTCGTCGAGCTTGAAACGGGAAACCGAAGGCGGTTGGCAGCCTTCCGGCAGGTCGTTGATGCGGTTGACCCGCGACTGGAGTGCGGCGAAGGCCGAGTCGACGTCGGACTTGCCAGCTCCGTCATCGAAACGGACCACGACGCGCGCGAGATTGGCGGTGCTTTCGCTGCGATGCCATGCCACGTGGCGCGTGCCCTCGATCTCGGCCTCGATCCGCCTGGTCACCGAGCGCTCGATCTGCTCCGCGGTCGCCCCAGGCCAGACCACCAGGACGACGGCGCTGGAGGTGCTGATATCCGGATAGACCTCCACGGGCAGGCTCCGCCAGGCCAGGATCCCGACGAGGAGGATGAGCCAGTACAAGGCGTCGGCCGTTTTTCTGTGCCGCAGGGCGAATTCAACCACAGACACAATACCTGCTCCCCATACGGGGCCGCTGAAAACCGGAACGGGCACCGCAACATCTCGTACCCGCGTTCAAGCCAATCCGCGATTGGTTGCGGAGCCGGTCCCGTTTTTCAGCGGCTGCATGCCAGAACCAAAAACACTTCTGTTGCCTCCGTGGTCGATCAACCTGAAGCGGGCAATCCATCCTGCTCCACTCTATCCTCCGCTCACAGCGGATTCACCTGGAAAACCGGTGCATACGACTGGATTTTGCCGGCGGCGTAGTCGGCCGCGAGTCGCGGAATATCGTTCCAGGCATAGACTTCAGCGCCGTCGGGCGGCAGCCAACCATGCTCTTCCGCAAACCGGACGGAGGCCAGCCCCTCGCTCCGCCGACAGCCGTGCACGTGAAGAAAAATGTGCCGGTTCACTGTGGCGGCAGTCCGGTCGTAGGCGAGGTGTTTTCCGTGCTTCCAGCCCGAGGTGGTGATGATCCCCAGGCGGCCCAGCGCCCGCAGCGCCGCGCGGAATACGGGGCCGCCGATATTGTCGACAAAGATCGAGACCCCTTTGCCGTGGGTGACGTTTTCGATTTCCGCCAAGAAGGCCCCTTCCGATTGGAGGTACTTCGCGCGGTAGGCGCGGTCGGTCTCGAACCGCTCGTCGTCGAAAGCCAGATCGGGGAACTTGCGGCGGTCGATCGGCGTGATTCCCTCTTCCCGCAGGAGGGCCAGGCGGTAGTCGGTCGATGCGACCAGGCTTGCCGGGCAGTCGAAGTGCACGGCCAACTGGGCCATGGCCAGCGACACCGCGCCGCCCCAGCCCGAGAGATGCGGCGGCGGGAAATCGCCGAGGTCGAACTGTGCCTTCCACACGTTGTAGCACAGCTTCCAGTTCTCCCAGGCCGTGCCGTAGCGGACGGGAAAACCGGCCCACCGCACGTAGGAGTAGCGCGTGGGATAGGGGATCGGCGTGACGTTCAACTCGTGGAACACCGCCCGGCGGGCCAACATGCCCATCATGTTCGGAGCGTCGTAGCCGAAAACCTTGATCATGTGCCCGTACTCGTCCTCGCTGCCGATGGGGACCACGAGGCACATGTCGCCTTCGCGGCAGGTCATCACTTCCGACCCCGTCTTGAGAATCCGCACCACGCCCGCGTTTCCCAACACCACCGTCTCCTCGCGGCGGATGCGGCAGACGTCGATGGGCGACCGCTCCAGGCAGTGGGTCATGTTGGCTTCCCAGGTTCCATAGATGGGCTCGGCCAGCACGTGGTGCTCGGTCATCGCTGGCAAAGGGTAGGCCGCCTTCTCCAGAACGCCCGGTTCGCTCGCCCCCTTCTCGCCGCGGCGCAGTATCCAGGCTTCCGTCGTTTCGATGGAGATTCGTTTCGGTTGGCTCACCAGGCGCGTCATAGCTGCAAATCCTTGGGATCTTGGATATTACCTAACCTTGACCGGCGGAAACGGTCATCGTGTCCGTCCTCTTCTCTGCACCGCGGGCGGGCGTGTCCGCGATCATGTCGGGCAGGTCGGTCTCCAATCGCCGGATCCGCGGATGGAAATAGCCGACCGTGGCAAGCAGGCACCCGCTGATGCCCGCCAGCACGAACAAGAGCCCGATGCCCCGGCCGGCGCCGACTCCGATCAACAGGCCCACCGATCCCGCCAGTCCCCCGCCTTCTCGCATCAGCGGCTCAAACAGCCGATCGGCCAGCGGACCTGCAGCCAGGTAGGCTGCCGGCAGCGAGGCCTGCTGCAGCATTCGGCGGAGCGCGAAGACGCGGCCCTGGAGGTCGGGCGCCACCTTGATCTGCCAGAAGGTCTGGCTCGTGGCCTGGAGCACCGGCAGGACACCCATCATCGCAAAGCCGCTGGCGGCGATCAGGACGGCGGACCTCCCGATTCCTGCCACGCCGATCGCAATTCCGCCGAGGAAAAGCAGGCCCATGATCGCCGGAATCTTGCGGCGTGGGACCCCCCTGGCCATCACTCCGATGCTGCCCGCCATCATTCCGGTGCCGCCGATCGTCAGGACCAGGCCGAGCGTGGTCGATGAGGAGAAGCTGAGCACCAAGGGAATGTAAAGGACATTGACCAAGGCCACGAGAAAATTCGCCGCGGTGAAAAGCAGCAAAAGACCGATGAGTCCCGATCGCAGACGCAGGTAGCTCCATCCGGCGGCCGCTTCGCGCAGGAGTGACCCCTTGCCGCGGGCCCCAGCGTCGGTCGACAGCGGCCGAGGGAACCGCACCAGTGCGAGCGTGCCGACCGCGGCGAGAAACGTGGTGACATCGACCAGCAGAACGCTGCCGAGGCCGGCCGTGGCGATCATCGCGCCCGCGATGAGCGGGGTGAGAATCCGCGCCAGCCCCTGGCTGAACTGCGCAAAACCGCTCGCTCGCCCAAGGTGCCGCTTGGGAACCAGCAGGGGAATCGCTGCCGTATAGGCGGGCTCCTGGAAGGCGTTGGCCAGGGAACTGATCGTCGCGAGCACGAAGAAGTGCCACAATTCCGATCGCCCGGTGAAAATCAGCGCGGCGACGATCATGGTCGCCACGCCCGCGGTGCTGTCGCTGGCCAGCATCACGCGGCGTCGGTCCGAGCGGTCGGCGACCGCGCCGGCAATCGGCGAAATCAGCACCCCGGGAAATGAAGCCGCCAGGATGAGCAGGCTCAGGAGCGTCACCGAGCCGGTTTGCTGGTAAACCCAGATTCCCAAGGCAAAGGCGGTGAGCGATGATCCCAGGACCGATACGAACTGGCCGCCCGCCACGATGGCGAAGGTTCGCAGACCGCCTTCGATCGCGGTTTGTACGTGTCTCTCATGTTCAGCAGATACGGTGGTCACGATCGTCTTGCCTTGTCATCAGTCGGTCGGAGGGGTAGTCCGCAGGTTGTCCAGGCAGGCCTGGAGCCGTTCAGCCAGCACGCCGACGTTTCGCGGGTCGAGTATCATCGACGTGTGGGTACCAGGCACCCGATGGATCTCCAGCGGCCGCGCCAGAACCTCTTGCCACTGGCCCACCGGGTCGGGCAGGGAATCGCCGGCCGCCGATTCGTCGTCCGCGGCCCGGAAGAAAGCGACCTCGCCTTCATAGGGCTGCGGCACGTAGCGCCGGCCGGCGGCGGCGTTGATGTCCCAGATCCGCAGCAGGTTGCGAGCCTGGCGCGTCATGGCCTCCGGCAGTTCGTTTCCCGTCTCCGCCAGACGGGCGAGAATGATCTCCACCTGCTCCGAAGGTGCATGCCGGGCGAGCTCGTCTTCTGCGATTGGCAAATCGAGTCCCAATTGCTCCAGGTACTGCTTTGCGCCGGAGGCGAACATCCGGCCTTCGTCCTGATGTGGCGCGCCGCCACCGCGGCTGAGGATGAAACTATCCAACAGCGCGAGCCATGCCACCTGGTCTCCCGTGGCTTGGAGCTGCTGGGCCATTTCGAAGGCCACGAGCCCTCCAAAGGACCAGCCGGCGAGCAGGTAGGGGCCGTGTGGCTGCACGGTCCGGATCGCCTCCACGTAGTGCGACGCCATCGTTTCCACGCCGTCCAGCGGGGCCGCCTCGTCTTCCAGGCCGGGGGCCTGCAGCCCATAGAACGGCTGGCTCGTTTTCAACCGCTGGGCAACTGCCGCGTAGGCCACCACGACTCCTTCCGCCGGATGGACCACGAAGAGGGGCCGGTCGCCACCGCCGGCCTGGATCTGGACCAGGGGCAATTGGACCGAACGCGTTTGCTGCCCGCCGATGGCCTCGGCCAGTTTTTCCACGGTGCCATGCTGGAACAGGTCGCGGAGGGGGAGTTGGACACCGGTGGCTGCTTCCACTTCCGCCATCATCCGCATCGCCGACAGCGAGTGGCCGCCCAGCTCGAAAAAATTGTCGCTCGCGCCCACGCGATCGACTCCCAGGACCTTCTGCCAGATCCCGGCCAGCAACTGCTCGCTCGGAGTCCGCGGTGCGACGTACTGCCGCTCAAGATGCGAGGATTCCGGCTCCGGCAAGCGGCTGCGATCGACCTTGCCGTTAGGGTTCAGCGGCAGCCGGTCCATGGCGACCAGCGCACTGGGGACCATGTACTCGGGCAACCGTCTTTGCAGATACTCCCGCAGTATCACGGCGGGAGCTGTCCGGCCTTGCCTGGGTACAACGTAGGCCGCCAGGCGGCTCTGTCCGCCGCGGTCCGGCCATGCGGCAACCGCTGCTTGAGCAACGGCGTCGTGCTCGCCCAGCACCGTCTCGATCTCGCCGAGTTCGATGCGGTAGCCGCGGATTTTTAGCTGGTGATCGATGCGTCCGAGGAACTCGATCTGGCCGTCCGGCAGCCAGCGGGCGAGGTCGCCGGTCTTGTAGAGGCGCTTGCCCGGGCGCGCAGCGAAGGGGTTGGGAACAAACCGTTCCGCCGTAAGCTCCGGCCGGCCAAGATAGCCGCGTGCCAGGCCGGCGCCTCCCAGGTACAGTTCCCCAGGGGTGCCCATCGGAACCGGGTTCATGTTCCGATCCAGGACATACGCGTGTGTGTTCGCGATCGGCCGGCCAATGGAGGGCCGGGTGTCGTCCAGTTCTGCGGGCGCTACCACGGCCACCGTGCTGGCCACCGTGTTCTCGGTCGGGCCGTAGACATTGACCAACTGGAACGGATGCCCTGCTCCGGGCCGCCGGTGGAGCTCGTCGCCACCGGTGGTGAGCAATCGCAGAGAACCGCCCGCCGGCCATGGAGCGTCGAGCACGGCCTCTGCAAGGGGCGTCGGCAGGAACGCGATCGTGATTTGTTCCCGAACCAGCCAGTCGATGAGCTGCGACGGCGACCGGCGCAACTCGTCGGGCGGGATATGGAGGCTGGCCCCGCTCGTCAGGCACGCCCAGATCTCCCATACTGAAGCGTCGAACCCCGGTGCCGCGATCTGCGTCGCACGGTCGGCGCCGGTAAACCGGTACTGCCGTTGCTGCCAGGCGACAAGATTGATCAAGCTTCCGTGTTCGATCGCGACGCCTTTGGGCCGCCCCGTCGAGCCGGACGTGTAGATCACGTAAGCCAGATTGCTGCTTGCGGCGGGGTATTCCGGCGGTGAAGCGGGTTGTGCCGCAATCGACGGCCAATCGGCGTCCAACAGCAGAATGCGTTCTGCCAATCCCGAGTGGCGCAGTGACTCCTCCTGCGTCGTCAACACCATCGCCGCGCCGCTATCCTGGATCATGTACTCCAGGCGGTCCCGAGGGTATGCCGGGTCGAGCGGCAGGTAGGCGCCTCCCGCCTTGAGAACGCCGAGAATCGCGGCAATCATTTCCGGCGAGCGATCGATCAACACCGCCACCGGTACATCAGGACCGACGCCTTCGGCTGCCAGGTAGCTCGCAAGACGGTTCGTCCGCTCCTCCAATTCGCTGTAAGACCACCGGACATCGCCGCAGGCAACCGCCGGTGCACTGGGATGTTCGGCCGCGTGCGCAGAGAAGAGAGCCTGCACCGGACGTTCGGCCGGCAAGTCTTCCTCGGTCCGATTCCACTGGAGCAGCAATTGCTCACGTTCCGCATCGGACAGAAGCACGCAGTCTTCGTGCCGCTCGTCCGGCGCTTCAGCCATCGCCTCGAGGACAAGAAGGTAGCGGTCTGCAATCGTGGAAACCTGTTCCGCGCCGAGTTGGCCGGTGTCGTAGTTGAAGGTGACCTCCAAACGGGTCGCGTCGGGGCTCTGCTGGAAGCTGGCAATCAACGTGAAGTTCGTGTATTCGAACATCCGCGGCTGGGAGACTTGCACCCGGTCTTCCAAGCCCTGGTAGACGTGGAAGTGGTTGTAGTTGAAGGCCGTCTCAAACAGCTCCTCACGCTCGGCCCGCTTCAGCCGCCCCGCCGGATAGCGCCGGTGCGGCAAGCCCGCTCGCTCGGCCTCAAACACTCTTTGGACAAGCTGACGCCACGACTCGTCCGCCAGTTCCAGCCGCAACGGCAGCGTATTGAGGAACAACCCCAGCACCCGTTCCCCTTCAGCTTCTTCCGGGCGGCTGTTGGAGACCAGACCGCTCAAGACCTCCCGCTGGCCGGAGACCATCGCCAGCACTCGCAGGTGCGCCGCCAACAAGAGGCTCTTCAAAGGCACGCCAAGCTGCTGCGCAAGCCCCTTGAGCTTCACGGCCAGCTCCGCCGGAACTTCCCGCTGTGCAACCCCCAGCGCGCCCGTGGTCCGCTTCGCTCCCGGCAAGCGCGGCAGACGCGTCGCCGTGTGGCCCGCCAACAGCTCTTCCCAGTAGCGCTTCGCATCTTCCGAACCGATCGCCTCGCGCTCCAAGGCCACGAAGTCCCGATAGGCCAGCCCCGGCGACGGCAGGCGAACCTCCTCGCCTCGAGCCAGGCTGTCGTCGATCCCAAACAGCTCGGCCAGCATCGTGGCCACGCTCCAGCCGTCCAGAATGGCGTGATGGAAGCTCAAGGCCAGCTCGAACTCCTCCGCGCCCAAGCGGTGCACCACCAGGCGGAACAAGGGCGCGCAGGTCCAGTCGAACGACCGGCCCTTCTCCGCGGTCCAGTCGAACGACCGGCCCTTCTCCGCCTCCAGCCAGGCAGCCAGCCGCGCGTCCTGCTCCGCGGAACTCAACTCCCGCAGGTCCACCACCTCCAACGGCACGGCCGCCTCGCGGTGCACCAGCTCCAAAGGCTCCCCGTAGCCGCTCAACGCAAAGCTCGTCCGCAGCACCGCGTGACGGGCCATCAGACGCGCTACCGACTCGCGCAGCACCTCCTCATTGAGCTCCGCGCGGATGCGGCTGGCAAAGACGTCGTGGTACACGGCCGTCTCGGGGCTGTAGGCGCTGTGGAAGAGCATCCCCGCCTGAAGGTCCGCCAACGGATAGGCGTCCTCGATCTCTTCCGGCATCCGTGCTCGATCTTCCTCGCTCACCAAGCTCCAAGGTTCGGTCCTTCGCACCTGCTCCTGCTCGCCTCGCCGCGCCACCAGCGCCAGCTCCCCCACCGTCTGGGCCGCAAAGAGCTCCGCCAGAGTGAACGAGAGTCCCTCTTGGTTCGCGCGGGCGAGCACCTGGATGCTCTTGATCGAGTCGCCGCCGAGGGCGAAGAAGTTGTCCAAGACGCCCACACGCTCCAACCCAAGGACCTCCTGCCAGATGCCGGCGAGGAC